>JAEZBU010000279.1 GCA_023426855.1 Pseudomonadota bacterium
TGTCATTCGACTTCGAGCACAGCGTGTTGGCCTCGCGGTTGAACTCCTGGGTCAGGAAGTCGAGCTTGCGCCCGACCGGTTCGACCATATCAAGCAATTCGCGGGCGGCTGCAATATGCGCACCCAAACGCTGCAGCTCTTCCTCGATATCGGCACGGGTGGCGAGCAGCACGGCTTCCTGGTGCAACCGCTGTTCGTCAAAGTTGGGACCGTCCAGCAGCCGCGCCACTTGCTCGCGCAGCCGGGCGCGCACTGCCTCAGGGCTACGGGCGGGCGACTGGCCAATCGCCTGCGCCAGCCGTTCGATTTCGGACAGGATGTCGAGCAGGATGGTGCGCAGGCGCTGACCTTCGGCGGAACGTCCCGCAATCAGGCTATCCAATGCGGTCGTCAGGCTGGCCATCATGGCCTTGGCGCGGGCGTCGGCCTCTTCCTCGCTTTCAGCGACCTCGACGATTTCCAGCACGCCCTTGATGCCGAGCAGCGTATCCACGCTCGGGCCATCCCCACCGACGGCGACGCGCACCTGCTCGGCCGCGGCGCGAACCTGATGCAGCACATCGGTGTTGAGCCGGATCTGCGATACGCCCTCCTCGCGGCGGACGGTCAAAGCAACACCGACGTTGCCGCGCGCCAGCCGCTTACCGGCGATTTCACGGACCCGTGGTTCCAGGCTTTCCAGACCGGGCGGC
Source organism: Pseudomonadota bacterium (assembly GCA_023426855.1). GTDB lineage: Bacteria > Pseudomonadota > Alphaproteobacteria > Rhizobiales > Hyphomicrobiaceae > ZC4RG25. Next base: position 693 of record JAEZBU010000279.1, read on the forward strand.
AGCTTGAGGCGCAGATCAAGCCCGCGCCCGTTGACGCTGCGCACTTCCCAGTGCCAGCGCGTCGTGCCGATGGCGTCGTCAGCACGGCCAAAACCCGTCATACTTTTGAGAGACATCACGAAATCCAGATAGCCTTGGCCCAGCAGGATCAAGGAAGAACGACCGAATGGCCGGACACTAGAGCGCTTCCAGCCGGCTGCGAAGCGTTTTCAGGCCTCTAGCCGGGCAGATCAGTGTCCGCCCAACCTCATTGTCGGCAGGAATGCCCTAGCGGGTCGGCTTGCGCACCGGCAGTGGCACGTTGGCGACCGCTGCAGCCGGCGCTGCGGCGGCCGGCGGTGCCGCGGCTTCTGGCGCCGCAGCCGGGGCAGCGTTGGCTGGCGGTTCTTCCGCTGCTGGCGGCTGTTCGGCCGCAGCCTCATTCGCCTTGGCGGCTTCGGCCTGACGCGCGCGGATATCGCGTTCGACCTTGCGCCAGTTGGCGACCGCCACGTTGTGCTCGTCCAGCGTCTGGGAGAAGACGCTTGAGCCTTTGCCACTGGCCACGAAGTACAGATATTCGGTCTGCGACGGGTTCAGCACCGCCTCGATCGCCTCGCGACCCGGATTGCAGATCGGCGTCGGCGGCAAACCTCTGATCTGATAGGTGTTGTGCGCCGTCTTCTGCTGGATCTCGCTGCGATAGATCGGCCGTCCCCAATCCACTTGGCCGCCGAACATGCCGTACAGGATCGTCGGGTCCGACTGCATCGGCATGCTGCGCCGCATGCGGTTGACGAACACCGAGGCGATGTCGGTGTGGTCGTCGTTACGGCCGGTTTCGCGCTGCACGATCGAAGCAAGGATCACGGCTTCCTCGACATTCGCAAACGGCAGGTTCTCCTGACGCGCGGCCCATGCCGTCTGCAGCAACTTGGTCTGCGCCGCCGCCATCGTGTCCAGCACTGACTGGCGCGAGGCACCGCGAGAGATGTGATAGGTATCGGGCAGCAGCGAGCCCTCTGGCGGTACGGCTGTGATATCGCCGGTCAGCGACGAGTCGGCGCGCAGGCGCTCGACGATCTGGTAGCTGGTGAACCCTTCGGGAATGGTCAGCCGGAATATCGAGACTTTGCCCTCGCCGATCATTTCGGCGACTTCGCGCATGCTGACGGCGGGCTTCATCTCGTAGTCGCCGGCCTTGAGTTGCAGCGGCTTGCCGCCGAACCAAGTCGAAAACTGCCGCGTCACGTAGTACGCGACGAACATATGCTGGCTGCCGATGACGCCTTCCTGCTCGAGCCGCTGCGCGATGTCCCGAGAGCCCTCGCCCTTGCGGATGACCACGCCACGCGTCTCGGTCAGCGGACCAGCCTTGTCCAACTCGGACGACATCCACAATACGGACGTGGCGGAAACGGCCAGCACGAGAAAGCTGAAAGTCAGCAAGCCGTTGATGAACCTGAGTGTTGGTCCCAACCTCTTCACCTCACGACGTGTTCTGGAGCCCTTCGGCCGTGACGGCGCGCGAGTCGGCTCCAAGGCTTCTGCCGGACTGCGGGGCATCACCCCCGGGGGTCGCGTATAGTTATCGCCTCCCGGCCGAACACTCAGCATCTCTCCGCAAACCTCCGTCGATCCCGGTCATGGCAAACGGCGGCCGGCTGTTTCGGTACCAAGGGGAGGTCGCCCCCAAAAACACGCAGCCCACGACTTGGTTGCAGGATGACCACGGAATGTGGCGAAACACGGCTAACAGACAGCAACCTCTTCTGCCGTGAGAGGTTCTGTCCGCAACCGATGCCAACTTACCTCAGTTTGCAAACCGGCGAAGGACCAGCGACGCATTGGTGCCGCCGAACCCGAACGAGTTCGACAGCACGGTATCGACCTGCTTCTTCTTGGCCTTGTGCGGCACCAGATCGATGCCGGTTTCGACCGACGGATTGTCGAGGTTGAGCGTTGGCGGCACGACGTTGTCACGGATCGCCAGCGTGCTGAAGATCGCCTCGACGGCGCCGGCAGCACCGAGCAGATGGCCGATGGCGGACTTCGTCGACGACATCGCCAGTTTACCGCTGGCATTGCCGAACAGACGTTCCACCGCGCCGAGCTCGATCTCGTCGCCCATCGGCGTCGAAGTGCCGTGCGCGTTGATGTAGTCGATATCGGCTGGATCGATGCCGGCGCGCGCCACAGCCAACTTCATGCAGCGATAAGCGCCGTCGCCGTTCTCGGCCGGAGCGGTGATGTGGTAGGCGTCACCAGAAAGGCCGTAGCCGATGACTTCGGCGTAGATCTTGGCGTCGCGCGCCTTGGCGTGCTCGAGTTCTTCCAGCACGACGATGCCGGCGCCCTCGCCCATGACGAAACCATCGCGGTCCTTGTCGTAGGGGCGAGATCCACGGGTCGGATCGTCATTGAAGCCAGTCGACAACGCGCGGCAGGCCGCGAAGCCAGCCATCGCGATACGGCAGATCGGGCTTTCCGCGCCGCCAGCGACCATGATGTCGGCATCGCCCAGCATGACCAGCCTGGCCGCATCGCCGATGGCGTGCGCGCCGGTCGAGCACGCCGTAACGACGGCGTGGTTCGGGCCTTTGAGCTGATGCTTGATCGAGACTTGCCCGGAGGCGAGGTTGATCAAGCGGCCCGGAATGAAGAACGGGCTGACGCGGCGAGGTCCCTTCTCCTTCAGGAGCAGGGACGTTTCCGCGATGCCGTTGAGGCCACCGATGCCAGAGCCGATCAGGACGCCTGCGCGTTCCTGCTGCTCGGCCGTCTTGGCCTCAAAGCCTGAGTCTGCGATCGCCTGATCGGCGGCCGCCATCGCATAGATGATGAAATCATCGACCTTGCGCTGCTCTT
>JAEZBU010000336.1 GCA_023426855.1 Pseudomonadota bacterium
CGGTTAGCACGAAAGATAGCAACAGTGTCCTTCGGAGCGTTGCGCTCCCAGCAATGAAGCCATCGAAGATGAATGAGCACTTGCGGCGTGACGTGATCTCCGACGACTTTCCCGGAGTGGGTGATCCTGGCGCGCTCGATGCCCTGTTTACGCCGGTCGCGCCTGCAGTCCCGCCGCCGTCCACCGCTTCAACGGGTGGCCTTGCCGCCCTGACTCAGGCGTATCGCGATCGCGGCTTTCTGAAGAGCCAGCTCGATCCGCTTGGCATAGCGGACCTGCCGATTGTTCCGGAGCTCGATCCCGCGCGTTATGGCCTTGACGCCCATCAGGCGGCCGCCGCCATCACACCGTTGGAAGCGGCCTATTGCGGCACCATTGGATGGGAATTCGGCTACATCCAGGATATCGAGCGGCGTCAATGGCTTGCGGGCCAGGCTGAACGTGACGGTACGCCCGGCGAGGAAGGCCAGCTCGGCTTGCTCGCGGCGCTCGCCCGGGCACACACGTTTGAGACGGTGCTGGGGCAGCGCCTGCCCGGCGCGCGGTTGTTCGGATTGGGTGGTGCGGAGAGCTTCGTCGGCCTGCTGCGGACGCTGATCGCGACGAGTGCGGATTGTGGCGTGCAGGACGTGGTGATCGGCGGCATGCATCGCGGCCGTTTCAATCTGCTCGTCAACGTGTGCGGCAAGTCGCTTGGCGCGCTGCTGGCGGAAATCCAGGGCAAGCCCGCGGTGCCCGAAGGCCTGGAGGTGTCGTCGGACGTCTCCTATCATCTGGGCTATTCGGCCGAAGGCGAGATCGACGGCCGCCGCGTGCGCTTCTCGGTGTCGCCTCATCCATCGCATCTGCAACTCGTGCCGATCATCGCGCAAGGCCGCGCCCGCGCCAAGCAGTCGGTATCGCTGACCGATGAATCGCGCGCCGCGATCCTGCCGCTGCTGCTGCATACGGACGCCAGTTTCGCCGGACAGGGCCTGGTCGCTGAAATGATGCAGCTATCAAAGCTGGATCCGTACAATCTCGGCGGCACGATCCACGTTGTGATCAACAATCAGCTCGGCTTCACGACGCTGCCGGGCGACGGACGATCGGCGCGGCATCCGACCGACATTGCCAAGCTGGTCGAAGCGCCAGTGCTGCATGTCAACGGCGATGATCCCGACGCGGTGCATCGGGTGGCGACGGTTGCCGCGCTGTGGCGTGCGACGTTTGCTAGCGACATTATCATCGACATGGTCTGCTACCGGCGGCCCGGCCATAACGAGATCGACGAACCGCGCTTCACCCAGCCGCAGATGTATCAGGCGATCGATACCCGCCCGCCCGTGCACGAGATCTATGCGGCGCGGCTGGCCAATGCCGAGCGGGCGCATCGCGTTGTCGCCGAAACCGTTGAGACGATGACGGACGAGATAAAGTCCGGCTTCGACGCGGCCAAATCGTATTCGGTTAATATTGCGGACCGGTTCGACGGTGCGTGGGCGGGCATCGCGGCAGGCACGGGCGCCGATATGCTGACGGCGCCGGAAACCGGCCTGTCGCTGGACGACCTGCGCCAGCTCGGTGACGGCCTGACCACGCCGCCTGAAGGCTTCAATGTCGATCCGAAAGTGGCGCGGTTCCTTGATGAGCGCAGGCGGTCATTTACGACCGGCGAAGGCTTCAACTGGGCCACGGGCGAAGCGCTGGCCATGGCCTCGCTTCTGGCGGAAGGTCGCGATGTCCGCTTCAGCGGTCAGGATGCGGTGCGCGGCGCGTTCTCGCAACGGCATCTTGAGCTGCATGACCAGGAGACCGGCGCGGAGCATCTGGTTTTCAATGGAATTCCGCGCGATTCTGCCGTCGCGGAAGTGCACAACACGCCGTTGATCGAACACGCCGTGGTGTGCTTCGAGTACGGCATGAGCCTCGCCGATCCGCGGCGGCTGGTGATCTGGGAAGCGCAGTTCGGCGAATTTCTGAACATCGCCCAGCCGGTGTTCGACCAGTGCATTGCGTGCGGCGAGGATCGCTGGCTGCGCTCGTCCGGGCTCGTCATTCTGCTACCGCACGGCCTCGATGGTGGCGGGCCGGATCACTCGACGGGACGTCCTGAGCGTCTGCTGGCGGCGTGTGCGGGTGACAATCTGGTGGTCGCCAATGCCTCGACGCCGGCCAACTTCTTCCACCTGCTGCGCCGGCAACTGCACTGGTCGTTCCGCAAACCGCTGGTGGTGCTGACACCTAAGGCGCTGCTGCGCCACAAGGCTTGTGTTTCGGCGCTGAATGATTTCGGTCCCGGCACGTCATTCCGCACGGTGATCGGCGATGAGGCCGTCGCCAGCCCAAAGCGCGTCATCGTCTGCACCGGCAAAGTCTATTACGAACTGGCGCAGGCGCGCGCCGACAGCAAACTGGACGCGGATATCGCGCTGGTTCGTGTCGAGCAGCTTCATCCGTTCCCGACCGAGGCGTTGGCCGCGGTGCTCAAGGGCTATGGCGATGCCGACGTCATCTGGTGCGAGGAAGAGCCGGAAAACATGGGCTACTACCTGCATCTGCGCAGCCAGCTCGAAAGCGCCGCCGGCCGTTCGGTTCGGCGGATCGGCAGAACACGGCGTGCGACGCCGGCCGTCGGCGTCAAGTATTGGCTCGAAGCCGAAGCCCGCGCCTTCATCGCGGACGCATTGCAATTGTGAGGCGCAGCCGAATTACGGTGCGCGAGACATGTATTGAGGAATGCCAATGACTGAGCGTGACAAGACAAGACTGGTGCACATGGCGCGCGCGCCGCAGACTGAGGAATCCGGCACGGTGAACCCGCCGGTGGTGCGCGCCTCGACGGTGCTTTACCGCGATACGGACGCCATGCAGTCGATCCGCAGCCGGCGCGAAAAGAACGAGCGCGTTTTCTCGTATGGGTCGCGCGGCACGCCGACAACGTTCGCGCTTGAAGATGCCATCACCGAGATCGAGCAAGGAGATCGCACCAATCTGTTCTCGACCGGTCTGTCTGCGATTGCACACGTGTTCCTGTCTGTGCTGAAGCCCGGCGATCACGTGCTGCTTTCAGAGTCGATCTACGGGCCTGCGCGCGCCATCGCTGTGCGTTATCTCGAGCCACGCGGCATCGCTTGCGAATTCTATCCAGGCGGGCACGAGGAAATCGCCAAGCGGCTCAGGCCGGATACGCGCATGATCTATCTCGAGATCCCAGGCTCGATCATCTACGACATGCAGGATCTGCCTGCGATCGCCAAGCTCGTCGAGGGCCGCAACATTGTCATCGCGGCGGATAACACCTGGGGCGCGGCGGGGCTGTATCGGCCGCTGGCGCTTGGCGCGGACATCTCGATCATCGCCATCACCAAGTACATCGCCGGGCATTCCGACGTGATGATGGGTTCGGTGACCGCGAAAGGCCCGATCGCCGAACAGCTCGCCTTCGACGCGGGTCTGCTAGGCCAGACCGTAACGCCGGACGACGCCTACCTCGCGCTACGCGGCTTGCGCACGGTCAGTGCCCGTTTTCCCATGCACGTCGCGCACGCGAAGGAAGTCATCGCGTGGCTCGAAAAGCAACCGCAGGTGGACAAGGTGCTGTATCCGGGTCTGCCCTCGCATCCGGGCTATGAGATCTGGAAGCGCGATTGCGCTGGACAAAACGGCCTGCTGTCGGTGGCGTTCAAGAAGCCGATCCGTCAGGCGGACGTCGATCGCATGGTTGATCACCTGAAGTATTTCGGTCTCGGCGCATCCTGGGGCGGCTATGAGAGCCTCGCGATGGTCTACCCGGAAGGCGGCATCAAGGGATGGAACGGCGGCGCGTTGGTCCGCCTGCATATCGGCCTGGAAGATCCCGCCGACATCATTGCGGATCTGAGCCAGGCATTCGCGACACTGCCGGCTTGAAGCGCGGCTGGCATAGCGCCGTCGCAGTTCGCATTCGGGGCTGCGGGCGGCGCGATGCCGGTGTAGGCTTGCACGTGTAGAGCGTGAGCAGTGCAAGCGAGATCTGGCGCATGTCGCAGAATGATGAGCAGGTAAGCCGCGTTCCGGTGACAATTCTCGCCGGATTCCTCGGGGCCGGCAAAACCACGCTTCTGAAGCGCATTCTGTCCGATCCGCAGGGTGTGCGGTTCGGCGTGCTGGTCAACGATTTCGGCGCCATCAACATCGATGCTGAGCTTGTGGTGGAAACTGGCGCCGATCAGGTTTCGCTCGCCAACGGCTGCATCTGCTGCACCATCAAGGACGATCTGGTCGAGGCCGCACAGCGGTTGCTCGACAATGCACCCGTGCCCGATCACATCATCATCGAGACGAGTGGTGTGTCGCGTCCGCTTGCCGTCGTGGATGCGCTGCTCGACGATGCCTTGAAGGATCGCATCAAGCTGGAGGCGATCTACTGTCTCGTCGATGCGACGGGGTTCCTGGATCTCGATTTCGCGGCGACGGAACTGGCGATCGATCAGGCCATTTGCGCGGACATCATTCTGCTGAACAAGTGCGATGTGGCGGATGAGGCCAACATCGCGGCGGCCGAAAGCACGCTGTCCGGGCCGATGCCGAACGTGCGCATCATTCGCACGCGCTTCGCCGAAGTTCCGCGGGAGCTGCTGTTCGGCGGTGGTTTGTCGACCGACAACGAACGGGCGTTCGCTCAGGCGCGCGAACGACAAAAGGTGGCACATGCCGGCCACGATCATGCGCATCATGATCACGATGGTGACGATCACCACCATCACGACGATCATGGTTCCGAATACGAAAGCTGGTCGTGGCAGAGCACGGCGCCGCTGGATCGCGCCAAGTTCAAGTCGATGATGCAGACGTTTCCCGTTGAGATCCTGCGGGCCAAGGGCGTGCTGCATTTCGCGGACGGCAAGGATCGCGGCGTGTTCCATCTCGTTGGCAAGCGCGTGACGCTCGAAGACGAGGCACTGCCTGCGCCAGCCACCAGTCAGCTTGTCGCGATCGGGCGTCGCGGCGCGTTCGATCCCGCACAGCTCGAACGGATGTGCGCGGCGTGTGTCAGCGCCGATAGCGGCGCTGCATGAGAATGTTGGCGGATGCGGTGAGAACCAGCGTCGACGTCATGAGAATGAACGCAACGGCTGCGCCGAACGGCCAGTTGTTGAGCTGAAACTGGCCGAACACCAGCGGACCCATCATCTTGAATTTCGGGCCGCCGAGCAGAACCGGCGTCGCGTAGGCGTTCATCGCGAGAATGAAGGTCAGGATCGTGCCGGCGATGATGCCCGGCAGCGCCAACGGCCAAAGCACACGCCAGAACATCGTCGATGGCGGCGCGCCGAGGCTGAATGCGGCTTCCTCCACCGAGCGGTCGATGCCCTCGATGACGCTTTGCAGCGTCAGCACCATGAACGGCAGGTTGACTGCGATGATGCCGATGATCACCGCAAGCTCCGTGTACATGATTTCAAGTGGTTCGCTGATGATGCCGATGCTGATCAGGCTGGAATTCAGAAAGCCTTTGCTGCCGAGCAGCGTCATCCAGCCGGCGGCGCGCACGGCATTGCCCACGAACAGCGGCAGCACCACCAGCATGATCAGCAAGTTCTTGAAGCGGGTTTGTGTGCGCGCCAACACGTAGGCCAGCGGAAAACCGATGAGGAGGCAAATCGCAGTGGTCAGCAGCGAGACCCGCAGCGTGGTGAAGAAGATGTTCGTATAAAATGGATCGGTGAAGAACTTGACGTAGTTCTCCAGCGTGAACGCCTCCACCATCATCAGCCGCGGCTCGAAGCGATTGAGGCTGTAGCGAAAGAGGATGCAGATCGGGATCAGCAGGCAGACGGACACGATAATTGTGGCCGGGCCGATCAACGATCCAGCCGACAGCCATGTGGAGGTCGCGCGTGATGCGCGAGAGCTTGCCGGCGTCGCTTCGATTGCTGCCTGTGCCATGCCTACCGCGAAATGAGATATGCCGGTCGATCGCGCGATGACGGACCGCGTTGTCCGTCATCGCGCGCGTGATGCGTCAGCCCTTGAGCTCTTTGTCCCACCATTCCTTCAGTGCGACGTCGTGCTCGGTCATGTAGGCATAGTCGAGATTGACCAGCTTCTTGACCTCATCGGGTGTGAAACCGATGCGCTTGTTCAGATCGTCGGCAACGGTGGCGTTGGTGACCGTGGGATTGTAACCCATGTCGACGGCGAACGCCTCTTGCGCCGACTTCTCGAGCATGGCGTCGATATACGCATACGCTCCGTCTTTGTTAGGCGCGTTCTTTGGAATGATGAAGCCGGACACATACGTCAGCGCACCTTCCGTTGGCGTGATGGCTTCAACGGGAATATCCGCGTTCTGCCACTGCACCACACGCGCTTTCCACATCACGCCGGTTCCGAACTCGGTGGATTTCAAGCCCTGGGCGAAAGCCTCGTTGGTCGGATAGATGCGCATGCCGGCATTCTTGCATTCGAGAAGCAGTTTTTTGCCGGGTTCCAGATTGCTGACCGTGCCGCCTGCTGCCAGCGCTGCAGCGACGATGGTATACTGATACTGGATGTCGATAATGCCGAGCTTGTTGCCCCACTTCGGATCGAAGATGTCTTTGTAACTGGCCGGCTTCTGATCGATCATCTTCGGGTTATAAACACCAACCTTGCCCGAGTAGATGTGGCCGACGCCGTACGGCTCCTTCATTGTCGGCAGCAGATTGCCGGCGTTCTTGAGTTTGGAATAATCGATCTCCGCCGAGATCCCGGCATCGTGCATCTGGTACATGTTGACGCCGGACAATCCCTGCACGTCGGTTGTGCCGCGTGGCAGACGCCGCTCAGCCAGCAATTTGCTACGGCGTTGGGGATCGCCGGCCTGATCCTGCACGACTTCCCAGCCTTGAGGGATCAGGATCGGCGCCTCGATGTTTTTATTCAAAAGCCGCGCGTAGTCGCCACCCCAGGTGCCAACGACGACCTTACCTTTCGCCTGGGCGCTTGCCGAATGCGGAAATACGCCCAGAGCTGCTGCACCGCCGAGGGTGGCGGCGCCCTGAAGGACGCGTCGACGCGAGAAATTCAAAGTACGAGATTTCATGCTCCTGCTCCCTTTTTTAATCCGTTTCATTGCGGCTAGGCGTGATGCTCGTCCTGGCCGTTGAATACCCGCGCATCGCTGCATGACCATCCAACGTAGACCTCGTCGCCGACGTTCGGGATGAAGCCACCGGCGCGATTGGCTATTTGAGCAACAACGCGTTCGTCTGGAGAAACGCGAACGTGAATGTCGATTTGCGAGCCGAGATAAGACACGAACTCGACGGTTCCTTTGGCGCAGTTATCGACTTCGGAAATGGCCGCTGGCGCGATCAGCAGTCGCTCCGGACGAATGGCCAGCGTGCCTGGCCCCGGCGCGCTTTCACTGCAGCGCAGTGTGAGGCCACCCTGTGTGCGGAAAACGCCAGCGCTGGAAATCTCGCCGTTAATGAAGGTGCTGCGTCCGACGAATCCGGCAACGAAGCGATCGGCTGGCCGCTCATAAAGATCGCGCTGGGTGCCGATCTGGCGCACCGAGCCTTCGCTCATGACGACCAGGCGATCGGCCATGGTCAGCGCTTCTTCCTGATCGTGCGTGACCATCACGGTGGTCAGGCCGAGCTTGCGCTGCAGCTCTCGGATCTCGATGCGCACCTCGTGACGCAGTTTCGCATCGAGATTGGATAGCGGTTCATCGAGCAGCAGCACATCCGGGCGGAACGCCAGGGCGCGGGCGAGCGCGACGCGTTGCTGCTGGCCGCCGGACAGCTGGCGCGGCAGGCGATCTCCGAGGTGACCAAGCCGCACGAGGCGCAGGGCCTCCGCGGTGCGCTCGGCGATGTCAGCTTGCGAAGCTTTCCGCATTTCCAGCCCGAAACCGACATTCTGATTGACGGTCAGGTGCGGAAACAGAGCGTAGCTTTGGAAAACCAGGCCGGTGTTGCGCTTCCACGGTGGCTCCCAACTGATGTCGCGCCCACCCAGCCGAACGGCACCGCCGGTTGGCTCGATAAAGCCGGCGATCATGCGCAATGTCGTTGTTTTTCCGCATCCCGATGGTCCGAGCAGGACCAGAAACTCGCCATCCGCTACGTCAAGAGAGACATCGCGAACGGCATGAAAGTCGCCGTAACGCTTGGAAACGCAATCGAGTTCAAGTCTTGCCATCGGTCAATTACACAACTCGGCTAATTTTGACGAAACGATCGGTAATCAGCATCGCGGTGCCGATGAGTAGAATTTGGACAACGGAAACGGCGGCGATTGTCGGATCGATTTTCCACTCCAGGTATTGGAGAATGGCGATCGGCAACGTCGTGCGGCCGGGACCGACCAGAAACAGCGACATCTCAAGATTGCCAAACGACGATACGAAGCCGAACATCGCGGCGGCCACGACGCCGGGCAGAATGGACGGCAGGGTTATGCGTTTGAATGTTGTCCAGCGATCGGCGCCGAGACTTTGCGCGGCTTCTTCTAGTGTGCGGTCGAAACCGGCGAGACTGGCGGTTACGAGTCGCACGGTCCACGGGATCACCACCAGGATGTGGCCGATGACAAGGCCGCCGAGGGAGCCGAGGATCGGTAAGCCGGTCGCGATTTCGGCTTCGACCTGGGAGACATAAAGCGCCATGCCGAGCACGATGCCCGGCACCACCAATGGGAGCAGCATAAGGCTGTTCAGCGCTTCGCGGCCCTTGAACTTGAAGCGCGACAGGCACAGCGCGGCGGGAACCCCGACCATCAGCCCGAGAAAGGTCGCGATCACGCCGAGCTGAAGGCTGAGTACGAAGCCGCTGACAAACCGGTCGTTGGTCGCGATTTCCTTATACCAGCGCAGCGAATAGCCTTCCGGAGGAAATGACGGAATTTCCTGCCGGAAGAACGACAGCCAGGTCACGAAGATCAGAGGCGTGAGAATGTAGAGCATGCTGAACGCCGCGGCGCCGCGCAGCATCCACCATCCCATTCGCCTTGCGCCGAACACCGTCGGTGCCGCCATGCTGTCTCCGTTTACGACTGCAGCGTGATCGATATCCTCATGTGCCGGTTCCGAGCCGGTTCTTATGGAAGACGCCACCTTTCACGATGGCGCTCAGATGCTTTCCTTGGCCTTCGAGCAGGCTGATATCTTTCAGCGGATCGCCGTCGACGACGATGAGATCGGCCCATGCGCCGGGTTCGATGACGCCGAGCTTGCCGGGACGGCGGACCACTTCCGCGCCGATCAGCGTCGCCGAGCGAATGACATCAATCGCCGGGAGCACGGTTGTGCGGATCGAGAATTCGCGGCTTTGATCAACGGCAAGCGCACCGAGCAAGTCGGAGCCATAGGCAACTTTCACGCCATTGCGCTTGCAGATTTCAAGAGATTTGAAGCCGCCTTCGAGAACCGCTTCATTCTTTTCCAGCATTTCCGGAGGCATGCCGAACTGCGCCGCGCGCTCTTTCATTGCCACGTATGCGACGAGATTGGCCACGAGATACGCGCCCTTTTCGGCCATGAGTTTGGCGCGGGCATCATCGATCAGGTTGTCGTGTTCGAT
>JAEZBU010000346.1 GCA_023426855.1 Pseudomonadota bacterium
GTACGAACCATCACCTCGCGAGCGGTTGGTTCGGAAACGTCTTCCGTCCGCAGCTCGACCGCGTTTTTGCCCGTGTACCACACAGCACGTGCTGTACGGCCCTTTTCACGACCTGCCGTTGGCGTCATATCATTTCATCCACCACTGACGGTTATCGATCGCCGTCCTCAAGGATAGTGCGCCATGACTGAGCGCCAGGAGATAGCGACGCCCATGGGGACGGCTGCCGATAACACGGCTGTGCTTACTACGCCGACGGGGACGCAGTCCATTGACGAGCTTGGCCGTCGGCGGCTGATCATGGTTACTCTCAACGTCCTCACCTATTTGGGCTTGCTTTGGGGTGTCGGCAGCGTGCTGGCGGCCGGCGGCTGGACCCTGGTTGATATGGTGATGATGGTCGCCTTTGCGATCGGGTCCCCCTGGACGGTGCTGGGGTTCTGGAACTCCGTCATCGGCTTGTGGCTGCTGCATGGCGCCCGCGATCCGATCGCGCAGGTGGCGCCGTTCGCCAAGGCGGCCGACATCGAGACGCCGCTTGCCATTCGCACCGCAATCTTGATGACGCTGCGCAACGAGGATCCGGCGCGCGCCTTCCTGCGGCTCAAAACGGTGAAGGAAAGCCTCGATGCCACCGGGCAGGGCGACAAATTCAGCTACTTCATTCTCAGCGACACCAACAAGCCGGACGTCGGCGCAGCCGAGGAAGCTGCAGCCGAAGCCTGGCGCAAGACGCTTGCCGATCCCGATCAGGTGATCTACCGGCGGCGCAGCGAGAACACCGGTTACAAGGCCGGCAACGTGCGCGACTTCTGCGAGCGCTGGGGTGCCGAATACGAACTGATGCTGCCGCTCGACGCCGACAGTCTGATGTCGGGCGAGGCGATCGTGCGGCTGGTGCGCATCATGCAGGCGCATCCGCGGCTCGGCATCTTGCAGAGCCTCGTGGTCGGCATGCCGTCGGAGAGTGCCTTCGCCCGGATATTTCAGTTCGGCATGCGGCACGGCATGCGCTCCTACACCATGGGACAGGCGTGGTGGGTTGGCGAGTGCGGGCCGTTCTGGGGTCACAACGCGCTGGTGCGGATCAAGCCGTTCGCCGAGCAGTGCCATCTGCCGGTGCTTCCCGGAAAGCCGCCGCTCGGCGGCCACGTGCTGTCGCACGATCAGGTCGAGGCGACGCTGATGCGCCGGGCCGGTTATGAAGTGCGGGTGCTGCCGGAGGAGCGCGGATCGTGGGAGGAAAACCCACCGACCATGCTCGACTTCATCCAGCGTGACGTGCGCTGGTGCCAGGGCAACATGCAATACGTGAAGCTGCTCGATCTGCCGGGTCTGCTGCCGATGAGCCGCTTTCAGCTCGTCTGGGCGATCCTGATGTTCCTCGGCATCCCGGCCTGGACGCTGATGATCGGCCTGCTGCCGGTGGCGGCATGGGAGGCGCAATCGATTGCCGATTATCCGGCGTCGCTGGCGATCGCGCTGTATATCGCGTTCTTCACCATGTACCTGAGCCCCAAGCTGGCCGGTCTCGCTGATGCGATGCTGACACGGGGCGGCATGGCCCGCTATGGCGGCGCACTGCGCTTTGCCGCCAGTGCAGTCCTCGAGCTGGTGTTCTCATTCCTGCAGGGCGCCGTCTCGACCGTCCGGACCTCGATCTTCATGATTGGGCTGCTGTTCGGCAAATCGGTCACTTGGTCCGGGCAGTCGCGCGACGCCTACGGTATCTCGTGGAAAACGGCCCTGTCGGCGCTATGGCCGCAGCTGGCCTTCGGCATCGTGGTGTGCGGCGCGCTGGCTATCATCTCGCCGACCGTGCTGCTGTGGAGTCTGCCGCTGACGGCGGGATATCTGCTGGCCGTACCGTTTGGCGTCATCACCGCAAATCCGGCGCTGGGCCGTGCCATGAAGTCTACCGGTTTGTGCGGTATCCCGGAAGACTTCGATCCGCCGAAGGAAATCCGCGCGGTGCAGCAGGCGTGATGGCCGGCCGCGAGACGTGAAAGCAGACAGGCCGATGACAGCAGTCCCCGACAGACTGGCCGCTCTCCGACGCGATCCGCGCTTTGCCCGGCTGGCGCGCTCGCTCGAGGTTTATTATGGCGACGCACCGCGCGATGCCGCTATGGACCGGCTGTATGCCGGGTTCGTCGGGTCGGGTGATCTGGCGTTCGATATCGGCAGTCATGTCGGCGATCGGATCGGTGCCTTTCGCAGGCTTGGCGCTCGCGTCGTCGCGCTGGAACCGCAGCCGGATTGTGCCGCCGCGATCCGCGCCATCTACGACGGCGATGCCGCTGTCGCGCTGGTCGAGGCCGCCTGCGGCCCGAGCCCCGGTAAGCTGTCGCTGCACATCAATTCCGCCAACCCGACCGTGACCACGGCTTCCGGCGCGTTCATCCAGGCCGCCGATGGTGCTGGTGGCTGGGAAGGGCAGGTGTGGGACGAGACCATCGAGGTGGAGGTTACCACGCTGGATGAGCTGATCCGGCGCCATGGCCAGCCGCGCTTCGTCAAGGTCGACGTCGAGGGGTTCGAGGCCGATGTGCTCGATGGCCTCAGTATCGCCCTTCCGGCGTTGTCCTTTGAATTCACCACGATCCAGCGTGACGTCGCCGTGCGTTGCCTGGAGCGGCTAAAGTCGCTCGGCGCTTTCACCTTCAATGTTGCGCTGGGCGAAACCCAGACGTTCAAACTCGACCATTGGGTCTCAGCGGACCGCATGCGCGATGAGCTGCTGAACCTGCCTCATGAAGCCAACTCAGGCGATGTTTATGCGAAACTGGACTGACCGGATGACCCGC
>JAEZBU010000368.1 GCA_023426855.1 Pseudomonadota bacterium
CCTCGACGCCGAGGTGCTCGACCACGATTTTCTTCACGCGCTCGGCAACATCGCTCATAGCATTTCCCTCGTCTCGTACGTTTTCACTTGAGTTGTTTGCGGTTGAGTTCTTTGCGGTCGCCTCGACATGTCATGATGTGGTGTCGAGACGGAGTTTCCGAGCGGGCTACCAGAGTCCTGGATCAAAGGAACCAAAAAGACTTGGATCTTGGCAGATTTTCCCCAGGTACTCCTCACGAAAGCAGGCGCTCCTAACACACTTCCCTGCACTTGGCCAGCGCCCCCGAACCGATGGAAAAGCCCCTCGGCAGGGACGCTGGAAGCCCCGCGAACACGGGGCAATCCGGTCTCAAACCATGACCATACCGCCATTCACATGCAGCGTCTGCCCGGTCATATAGCGAGCTTCCTCACTCGCCAAATACAGTGTCGCCGCAGCGATGTCTTCCGGCAGGCCGAATTTAGCCGCAGGAATGTGCTGCGCAATGGCCTCGACCTGCTTCTCGTTCAGCGCATCGGTCATCGCCGTTTTAATGAAACCGGGCGCGATGCAGTTGGCGGTAATGCTGCGTGAGGCAACTTCGCGCGCCAGCGATTTGGTCATGCCGATCATGCCGGCCTTGGCCGCGGCATAATTGCCCTGGCCCGGGTTGCCGATGATTCCAGAGATCGAGGTGATGTTGACGATGCGGCCCCACTGGCGGCGCATCATGTTGCGCACCGCGGCGCGGCTCAGCATGAATGCCGATGTGAGATCGACGGCGAGCACCTGATCCCACTCCTCGTCCTTCATGCGCATGAACAGGTTGTCCTTGGTCATGCCGGCGTTGTTAACCAGCACGTCCAGCGTGCCGACCTTGGCTTCCGCCTCACCCGCCAGTTTCTGCACGGCGGCGCGATCGGCGAGATTGCACGGCACGATGTGCACGCGCTCGTTGAGGTCGGCAGCCAGCGCCTCGAGCTTCTCAGCCCTGGTACCTGAGATCGCCACCGTCGCACCGGCGCCATGCAGCACGCGTGCAATCGATTCGCCGATCCCACCCGTGGCGCCAGTGACCAGTGCGCCCTTGCCTGCCAGAGAGAACATGACGCTCATCCTTTGAGTGCGGCCGCCACGGCGTCGACGTCTGCCGGCGCCCCGACCGCAGTTGCGTTGGCATCCTTCAGGATGCGTTTGACGAGACCAGACAGCACCTTGCCGGCGCCGATCTCGTAGAAATCCGTGACACCCAGCGCGCCCATGCGCAGGACGCATTCGCGCCAACGCACCGTGCCGGTGACCTGCTCGACCAAGCAGCGCTTGATTTCGTCCGGGTCGAAAATGGGTTCCGCCAGCACGTTTGCAACGACCGGCACCACTGGCATCTTCACCTGAACCTTGGCCAGCTCCTCAGCCATTACGTCGGCCGCTGGCTGCATCAGGGCGCAATGGAACGGTGCGCTGACCGGCAGCGGGAGGGCGCGGCGGACACCATGCGCGCGTCCGATCTCGCCGACGCGGTCGATCGCGGTCTTGTGCCCCGACAGCACGACCTGGGTCGGCTCGTTGTCATTGGCGATCTGGCAGACATCGCCCTGGGCGGCTTCGGCAGCCACCTTCTCCGCCACATCGAGGCCGACACCAAGCAGCGCGGCCATGGCGCCGACGCCGACCGGCACCGCCTTCTGCATCGCCTTGCCGCGCGCCCTGAGCAGACGGGCTGCATCGCCGAGCGACAGCGCACCGGCTGCGGCGAGAGCTGAGTATTCGCCCAGCGAGTGACCGGCAACGTAGCTGACCTTGTCGGCGAGCTTGATGCCTTTCTCGGCTTCCAGCACGCGCATGACGGCCATCGACATCGCCATCAGCGCCGGCTGGGCATTCTCGGTCAGCGTCAGGGTCTCCTTCGGCCCTTCCCAGATGATCTGGGAGAGCTTTTCGCCGAGCGCGTCATCGACCTCGGCAAAGACGTCCTGAGCTGCCTTGAAGTTCTGTGCCAGATCCCGACCCATGCCGACATCCTGGCTGCCCTGGCCGGGAAATACGAAAGCCACCGCCATTGCGCGTTGCCCCGTCCCTTGGAGTGAATGATCGCGCCCGCGAACCCCGCGCGAACGCCCAATTTGCCGGGCTTAAGACATTGCTAATGGGCGCATGTCAAGCGGTGATCCGACTCGGCATCCGCTGCGGATCAGGCTCAAGGGCCCAAAAACCGGCCGTCTCAGGGGTGCGGCAACGGGAATCCGTGGCGCTCGGACAACGCGGCCAGGATGGCGTCCTTATCGTTAACGAAGGCGTGCCCGAGATATGTTCCGGTCTGGTGCACGGAGGACTGTCCGTCGGCCAAAACCAGCAGCGGCAACGATTGATTGCCTTCGCCCACGACCGCGATCACCTCCTGCCGAGGCCGCGGCCACGCGATCCGCACTACGTCCAACCGCTGCGCCAGATCCGGAAACGACGCAAGAACGCCCTCCAGGAGCGCGCAGTGCCAGCAGTAGAAGATCTGGCCAGGGTATTGCGGATCGGCAAAGCCGGGGCTGAGCAGAAAGAGCCGGTCTTTGGTTATGCTGGCCGTTCTCATCTCATCCATCAATTGCTGAACAGCGATGTCAGCGAGAACGACGATCCCGTGATCAAAGGCGGCTTTTCCGCGATCTTCGGGTGCGGCTCATCGATGTAGACATTGAGGCCGGTTGCACGCCCCGCCTTGATCAGCGACGCGACATAGGCCCATCCTTTCGGCTCCAGACCAATGCAGGCCTCCGACATCTCGCCTTTCAAGCGCACGTGGATGGCGATGTTGCCGCGCTTGCGGATGGCCGCGGCATGCGTCGCGCTGAAGCGATCGGTGTTCCAGAGGGTCCTCAAATAAACGCCTGCCACGTTTCTCTTGGTTCTCGGCCCCCAGCTCACGCGATAGTTGGGGTTTGAGGAAAAACTGTATTCGCCGGGCGGCAACGGACCGATCGAGCGCGCGGCCAGGCAGTCGGGATCGGGATTGTTGCGGCAGGTGAAGCGGCCCGAGATACCCCAGGCGATGGTTTTACCGTTGGCCTGCGGATCGTCCGAGATCACGAACAGGCGGCCCGTGGTGATCGTATAGCCAAGCTTGAATCGCTCTACCGACGCCGGCACCTGATAGACGACATCCTGGAACGGATTGCAGATCTCGCCGCCGGTCAGCTTTCTCTCGTACCCGTCGATGTGGACGACGACGTAGTCCACGTTCGGAGCGCAATCCCATTG
>JAEZBU010000400.1 GCA_023426855.1 Pseudomonadota bacterium
AGCGCCGGCAGCACGGTTTCGCATAGAGCGCTCATGTGGCGCGCGGCGTCTTCGTCGGGCACGTCATAGCGCCACGTCCCGGCGAGGCCACCGCAACCGCGGCCATAAGATGCCGCCACCCGGCAGATCGACCGCGCGACGCCGCTGAAGTATTTGACGGAAGACAGCGTCCACGGCGTCGGGGCATTGAGGCGCGTCAGATAATCTGTTCCGGTTAGAACCTGCGGCGACTGGGCTTCGTAGAGATTGAAAAACTCCAGCTCCGCTTTGATCGCCACGTAGCGCCGTCCGCGCAAAAATCCCGGGATGCCGACGCGCTCCGGCATATGTTCCTCGCCATGCCAGGCATAGAATTGATCGCGTCCTTCCGCGGCGATGTCGTGCCAGATCGCCACCGCGCCTTCGCCGGCCAGTGCCATCGTTCTCCTCCCACAGAGTGATCCGCGCTCGTTGTTTTGCGCTGGACAGTTTCGGAATGCCATTCCAGAATATCCATCAGTTGCCCGATCGAAAAGAGGCAACAGCAGGAAACGCATTGCAATGACGGTGGCAGCAGTCAGCCGATGCCTGAAGATCGTCGAGAGCCTGGCCGGCGTGGTCGGTGGGCTTGAACTCGGCGATATTGCGCAGCGCGTTGCCATGCCGAAGAGCGCGGCTCATCGCCTGCTGACAACGCTGACCGCTGAAGGCTGGGTCGTGCAGGATCCAGTGACGCAGAATTACATGCTGTCGCTGCGTGTTGCGACGCTGGCATTCCACGATCTCGACGTTCGCGTCGTCACCGACGTGGTGCAGGCCATTCTCGATCGGCTGGCGCGGCGCACGCGCGAATACTGCCGGCTGGCGATGGTCGAGGGCGATACGCTGTCGTGGGTTTCCAAAGCGCAGGGCGCGACGACAGGGCTGCGCTACGACGCGGCCATGGGCCATGAAGTGGCGTTGCATGCAACCGCGACCGGCAAGGCATGGCTGGCGTCGCTGCCCGATAGCGAAGCCGTGCGCATTGTTGCTGAACGAAATTTCTTCCGTCATCTGCAGGTCGGTCCGCGCGCGGCGCGCACGCAGGCGGAGTTGAAACGGCGGCTGGCTGAAACGCGAACGCAAGGGTTTGCCACGGCCGTTGAGGAGGCGGAGCCCGGCATCGGCGCGTTGGCTGTTATCTTCCGTACCGATGAACATCCGGAGTCGCCTGTCGCCGGAACTGTGAGTATTGCCGGTCCGATGACGCGGATCAGGCCGGATCGCTACGGGGAACTCGTGTCGTGTTTGCGTGAGGCGGCGTCGGAGCTTGAGGCGGTGTGGCGGATCAGGACGCGCCAGCGCATCGAGACCTACGGTCCACGCGATTATGACCTGCAGAATGTAAGGGGGCAGGCGGCAGAATGACGATTGCAGACCAGAATACCGTCTCCGAGTCAGGAGCGGGCAAGGAGGCCGGCACAGGGTTGGGCGCGCGCACGGCACGGGCGCTGGCGCGCAATCGCAACGTCATCATAACGTTTCTGGGGCTGCTGCTGGCCTGGGAAGGTGCGGCGCGGTTTTTCAATCTGCCGCTCTACCTGCTGCCGGCGCCGACCGCAGTGTGGGACGGCTTCATGTCTCAGCCGTGGCGCATGCTTCAGAATACGCTCGTAACGCTGCAGATTATCGTCGTCGGTTATGCCATCGCGGTTCTGGTGAGTGTGCCGCTGGCACTGCTGATCGCCTTCTCGCGTTTTGTGCAAACGACGCTGTATCCGCTCTTGATCGTATTCCAGATCATTCCCAAAATCGCCATCGCGCCGCTGATGATCGTCTGGTTTGGGTTCGGCTTCATGCCGAAAGTCATGCTGGTTTTCCTGTTGTCGTTCTTTCCAATAGTCATCAGCGCGATTGCTGGCTTCCGCTCGCTTGATGACGATGTGGAGGATTTCGCCCGATCCACCGGCGCCGGGCCGTGGCGTATGTTCATCAAGATCCGCCTGCCGCAATCGCTGCCGCATATTTTTACCGGTCTCAAAGTTGGCGCGGCCTTGGCCGCCACCGCTGCCGTGGTTGCCGAATTTGTCGGTTCGGATGCCGGCCTTGGCTATCTTATTCTCGAATACAACGGTTTTATCGAAACACCGAAAGTGTTTGCCGCCATTATTCTGCTCTCGCTGGCGGGATTGGCCATTTACTATCTCGTCGAGGTGCTCGAACGCATCGCAATTCCCTGGCACGTTTCGCAAAAGAAAGACGATGCGGCCGGAGCTAATTAAACAACGCCCCCAACGGGCAGGTTTGTCTGGGAGGACAACATGAGACTGTTGATATGCATGCTCGTCGTCGTTGCTGCAGTGGCGTTTCCCGAGCGCCCCGCGGTTGCGCTGGACAAGGCCAGTTTGCGGCTCAACTGGGTGCTGATCGGCCAGCATCCGCCATATTACCTTGGCGTGAAGCGGGGCTATTACAAAGAGGAAGGCATCGATCTCACGATCAACGAGGGTCGTGGTTCGGGCGCTGCGGTGCAGCTCGTCGCCAATGGCGATGACACGTTCGGTCTTTCCGATGCCGGCGCGGTGATTGCCGGCCGCGCCAAGGGCGCGCCGGTCACGGTGATCCTGTCGATCTTCCGGACCTCGAACCTGAGCGTCACCTGCCGCCAGGATCACGGCGTCAAGAAGCTGACGGACCTGTACGGCAAGAAGATCGCCGGTACCGCCGGCGATGCCCTGCATCAGATGTGGCCGGGACTGGTCGGCGCAAACAAACTCGATACGAGTAAGATTTCTCTGGTGTTCATGGATCCGGCGACCAAGCCACTGTCTGTCCTGGACGGGCGGACCGAGTGCCTGCTGGGTGGCATCGATGACCAGGCGGTGACGATCGAGAACCGTGGCGCCAAGGTGGATGTGCTGCGCTTCGCGGACAACAACTTCAATACGATGACGGTCAGCGCCTTCACCAACGACAAGCTGATCAAGGAAAACCCGGACCTGGTGCGCCGCTTCGTGAGAGCGACGGTGCGGAGCTGGGAATCCGCGATGAAAGATCCGGGCGCGGCTGTCGAGGCTGCAGCCGAAGCCAAGCCCGGTATCAACAAGGACATTCTGCGGGCGCAGCTCGAAGCCAGCATCAAACTGGTGCCGCCGCCGGATGGCAGCGCCATGCCATTCGGCTCGGCGCCGGCTGCGTTCTGGGATCAGACGCTGGCCATCCTGAAAGAATATCAGGGCTTGAAGACGGACGCCGCCACGGTGGATCACTACAACTACAGCTTCTTGCCGAAGCAATGATGCAGCAAGGGGCCAAGCAGGCGGACCTCGCCGTCGTTCCATCGCATCCGCGCGCGGGGGCTGGACCGGCGGCGATCAAAATCAATGGCGTCTCGAAGGTGTTCCGGCGCGGCGCCACGCGCGTGCAGGCGCTCGACCAGGTGGATCTGACGGTCGGCGATGGCGAGTTTCTCGCCGTCGTCGGGCCATCGGGTTGCGGCAAGAGCACGTTGATGCGGCTGGTGGCCGGGTTGCTGCCGGCCACGACCGGCAGTGTCGAAATCGGCGATAAGACGGTGTCGGGACCATATACCGACGTCGGCATCGTATTCCAGCAGCCGATCCTGCTCGACTGGCGCACAGTGCTCGGCAACGTATTGTTGCAGCTCGAGTTGCGTGGCGTCGATCCGCAGCCTTACGAGGCGCGCGGCAAAGCACTGCTGCACGCGGTCGGTCTCGGCGATTTCTGCAACGCATTTCCGCGCGAGCTGTCGGGTGGCATGCGGCAGCGCGCGGCCATCGTGCGGGCGCTGGTGCACGATCCGCGTATCCTGCTGATGGATGAGCCGTTCGGTGCGCTCGATGCACTGACGCGCGAGCAGATGCGCATTGACCTGGAAGACCTGTGGCTGTCGTCGCGCAAGACGGTGCTGTTCATCACGCACTCGATCGACGAGGCGGTGCTGCTCGCCGACCGCGTGATCGTGATGTCGCCGCGGCCGGGCAAGATCGACCAGATCATGGACATCAATCTGCCGCGTCCGCGCGGGCTCGACGGGCGGCGGCTGCCGGGCTTCACCGAGGCCAGCGATCGGATCACCAATATCTTCCTCGATCGCGGTGTGCTGCACGGCTCGCGGGGTGGTTTTGCAGCCAATCTCAAGGAGGCGACATGAAAGTTGCGGTGCTCGGCACGTCGCATTGGCATGTGCCGCTATATGAGCCGGGCTTTGCCAAGGCAGGCGTCGATGTGGTGGCTGCCTGGGATGAAAGCCCGGTCGCGGCCGCTGATTTTGCGAAACGCCACGGCGCGCAGGCGTACGATAGTGTCGACCGGCTGCTGCAGGCCGACATCGATCTGGCGTTCGTTTTCGGGCCTCCCGCCAAGGTCCCGGCGCTGGCCAAGGCCGTGATCGCGCGCGGTGTGCCGATGGCGCTGGAAAAGCCGTGCGCCCGGTCGGCCGCCGAGATCGCGGACGTGCGTGCGGCAGCCGAAGCGGCCGGCGCATATGTGTCGGTGCCGCTGGTGCAGCGCGTTGCCGCCATCGGCATTGCGCTGATGGCCCAGGCCGAAAAGGATCGCCCGATCGACGTGTCGTTCCGCTTCATTGCGGGGCCTCCCGAACGCTACGAGCGCGTCGGTTGCGGCTGGGCACTCGATCCCGAGCTTGGCGGCGGCGGCCCGATCATCAACCTGTCAGTGCACTTCATCGATCTGGCGCTGACGCTGACCGGCAGTCCGGCGGCGTCCGTGTTCTGCCGCACCAGCAACCTGCTGCACGGCCGCAAGGTCGAGGATCGCGGCATGATCTCGATCGTTCATCGCAATGGTGCGCTGTCGTCGATCGACGTCGGATACCGCTATCCGGACATGGCACGGAAGCGCGAATACCGGCTGTCGATGATTGGCCGGACGTCGTATCTGGAATCCGAACCCAATGCGCTGGCGATCCGTACCACCTCCGGTGAGGTGACGCATGTGCCGGTGACCTACGATTCTGACGATTACTACGTCGATTATGTCGTGCGGACTGTTGAGGACGTCCGAAACAAGCGGAAACCGGCAGCAGGTCTTGCGGAAATACACAATGTGTTGCGGATTATCGATGCGGCTTATGCATCCTCGAAGACCGGACAATCTGTTGTTGTCGATGGGGTTTTATGACTTTAAGTGCCAATTGCGCACATTTGAAGGATCGACAATCTAACTATAAATCATAATTTCAATGCAACTGTGGCGCGAATAGCACCACACCTGTCTTCAATTCGTGCAGATATGACCCTGCCTGCAATTTGCAGTTGCACGAAGAGGGGGTGTGATGACCAACGCGCGCGGGGATGGCTCGCCTTTGAGCGGGACCACCAGATCACTATTGGCGTCGACAAGCGCGGTTGCGCTTGCGGCTGTGTTCATCGTTGGGGTCGGCCTATCGCCAGCAATGGCAGCCGGGCCGGGTTTTGAGTGCGTTCAAGATGGCGGCGGCGATGGCGGTGCCAGCACATCGGAAACGACCGGTACGGCCTGTGGTGTGAATGCGGTCTCCTACGGCGAGAATGCCACTGCCGTCGGCTATCACTCGCACGCAGAAGGCGACAACTCCACTGCGGTCGGCACGTATTCGTGGACCGATGGGGCTGGCACCACTGCTGTAGGCGTTAGCGCGGAAGCGATTGGCACCAACGCGACAGCGGTCGGGCATGATGCTTCTGCGCTCGGCAACGGCGCAATTGCAGTCGGCCCCGATAGCCATGCCGTCGGGCGCGGCGCAATCGCTGTCGGTGACGAAGCGAGCGCCGATGGAAATGGTGCGGTTGCGGTTGGTGAGGACGCCAGCGCCGATGGCTGGGGGGCCGTGGCGGTTGGTCAGGATTCATCTGCGGATGGGCGCGGTGCGGCTGCTTTCGGCGATAATGCCGAAGCGGAAGGTCGTGGCGCTGTTGCTGTTGGCGAGGATTCTCACGCAGAGGGACGCGGCGCAACAGCTATGGGTCTCGACGCCCATGCGCACGGCTCAGGCTCCGTCGCCGTTGGTGAAGACTCACATGCACATGGCCGCGGTGCAGTCGCTATCGGCGAAGACGCGCATGCTGACGGTCGTGGCGCATTGGCACTCGGGGAAGATGCTTCCGCTTCGGCATTCGGCGCAACAGCCATGGGCAGCGATGCTTCCGCGAGTGGGCGAGACGCTGTCGCCGTCGGCCGTGATGCATCCGCGAGTGGGCGTCGTTCTGTTGCCATCGGTAACGAGGCGTCGGCATCCGGCGTGAACGCGACAGCGCTGGGTGAGGACGCGACCGCAAGTGCATATGGCGCATCTGCTGTTGGTTCCGGAGCTGCAGCCTCGGGTGTTACCAGCACGGCGGTCGGTCACAATGCGTCGGCAGCACCGGATGGATCGGCTGCTTTCGGATCAGGTGCTACCGCGACGATGGCAGGGCAGCAGGTGTTCGGCACGGCGGCGAATACCTACACCATGTCGGGCATCACGTCCGGCCTGAGCCGCGACCGCCAGACCGGTCCGCTCGAAGTCGTGACCACCGATAGCGCCGGCAATCTGGCGTCTGATGGCGGTCTGTTGTTCGAACGGATGAGCAAGCTCGGCGGGGGCATCGCCATCGCGCTGGCTCTCGAAAATCCGGATCTTGTTGCCGGTGAACGTTTCGGCATCGCCGGCAATGTCGGCTTCTGGGAAGGCAACGTTGCGCTTGGTTTCACCGCGATGGGCGTGCTCGGAAACAACTTGGTCGGGCAGGGCGAACGCTGGGCTTTGAGCGGCGGCGTCGGCTTCACGGTCAAGGAAGACTCTTACGGTGGCCGCAGCAGCCAGAGCTCAGTTGGTGGTCGCGCCGGTCTGCAAATCAGCTGGTGACGACTGCCTGACTGGCGAAGGCGTTCTTTGCCGCCCGCGGGGCGCCTTCGCTTCTGCTCTCCGCCGATGTTGCAAACGTGACATCGGCGGAGAGGGAATGTTCGGAAATTCATCAAGAATACGGGAGGCTTCGCGGTGGATACGGTGGTTGAGCGCGTGTCGGCCCATCAGCGTACGATCTGGCGGCTCGCTCTGGTCGGAGCGATGAGCGCACCGTTCCTGATTGCGAACGTGCTGGGCGTGCAGGCGCAATCCGCGCAATCAAAGCCGGCGTCGAGTGCGGGATCGATCGCCATGCCGTCTCCGGCACGGCAGAGCATGCTGATCCGCACGAGCCTGATCGCGCTGTCCCAAGCCAATGAAACGGGAAATTATTCAGTGCTCCGCGAACTTGGCGCGGCGCCGTTTCAGCTCAACAACAATCCAGCGCGTTTGGCTGAGATTTTTGCCGACCTGCGCCGTCGCAAAATCGATTTTTCGCCGGTTATGTATTACGAGCCCAAGCTGGTGAAGCCGCCGCATATCGATGCGGAGGGGCGCTTGCGATTGACCGGGTTTATAGATTCCCAGCCGGAGCAGATCGCGTTCGACATGATGTTTGTCAGCACGGGTGGGACATGGCAGCTATTTGGAATGGCCGTGCGTATGCAGCCTGCAAAGCCCGTCGCGTCCGCCGCGCCATCGGCAGGGAAACGCGATACGCGCGCGACCGGAACTATACCGGCCAAGGCGAATGACAAGTCTGCGACTGAGCCCAAATCCGCTGCGTCGCGTGGCTGGCTGACCAGTTCGCCGACGCCCGCGAAGAAATAGCCGGGATCAGGGGCTACTCTTGCTGCGGAACAGCGCGGATGCAGCTTCCTCATGCTGGCGTTTTGCCGCGACCTCGCTGCGGACGCGCTGGATTTCCTGCTCAAGGGCGGCAATCCGGTCCTCGAGATCCTTGAGGGAAAGTGTGTGCAATGGCTCGCCGATGGTGATGGCGGTC
>JAEZBU010000422.1 GCA_023426855.1 Pseudomonadota bacterium
CACCGATCTGCCACTGGGTCTGGGGCGGCGGCTTCCTCGGCTCTGACGGTGTTCTCGACTTCGCTGGTGGCACCGTCGTTCACATCAACTCGGGCGTTGCCGGTCTGGTCGCAGCCCTGGTTCTTGGTCGCCGCGAAGGCTACGGCCAGGAGAACATGGCTCCGCACAACCTGGTGCTGACCGTCATCGGCGCGTCGCTGCTGTGGGTTGGCTGGTTCGGCTTCAACGCCGGGTCGGCTGCTGCTGCCAACGACTCTGCCGGCATGGCCATGCTGGTCACGCAGATCGCTGCGGCGGCGGCCGGTCTGGCGTGGATGTTCATCGAGTGGGTCGTACACAAGAAGCCGAGCGTTCTCGGCATCGCATCGGGCGCGGTCGCTGGTCTCGTGGCCATCACCCCAGCCGCCGGCTTCGTTGCCCCGATGGGCGGCCTGATGATCGGTCTGGCCTCCGGCATCTTCTGCTTCATCTTCTCAACGATGATCAAGCGGGCCATGGGCTATGACGACAGCCTCGATGTGTTCGGCATCCACGGCATCGGCGGCATCGTCGGCGCGCTTCTGACCGGTGTGTTCGCGGTCGAGGCGATCGGCGGCACGGCGGGTCTGCTGGAAGGCAACCCGGGTCAGGTGTGGACGCAGTTCTACGGCATCATCGCCACGATCATCTACTGCGCCATCGGCACCTTCGTGATCCTGATGGTGGTGAAGATGTTCTTCGGCCTGCGCGTCGACAAGAGCACGGAAATCGAAGGTCTCGATGTCCGCTTGCACGGCGAGGTCGTTCAGTAAATACACGGGCGGGGCGCGATCCCCGCCTGTCGTCTTCCCTAGCACGCACTCCCAGGACGTGCTGTCGACTGGGCCCGGGCAAACCGCTTCGGGCCCATTTTCATGCGCGATCGGTTATGCGGTTAGCGGCCGGCGCGGAAATGGTTCGACCAGCACATTGGTGCCCGGCTTCAGCAGTCCGACCAGCCGCACCAGATGGCGGCGCTGCAAAGCGATACATCCGGCTGTCGGCGTGTATCCTGGACGCGCCATGTGCATGAAGATCGCGCTGCCGCCGCCTTGCACACGTGGCCGCGCGTTGTGGTCGAACACGATCACCACATCGTACAGGTGATCCTCACGCCACATATGTTCGGCGCTCGCCGGATAAGGATGCGTGACGTGGCGATTGTAGTTTCGGTCGCCTACGGCATCGCACCACCCATCGTTGCGACGGATTGCCGTCAGCGGAACGGCCGTCAGCGGACGTCGCAAGCGATCGCCGCGATAGTAGCCGCGAACGACGACGAGTTTGCCAATTGGCGTTGCCCAATCTCCCTCGCGCTTCAGCGCAATACGGCCGGACCGCCCCAACGCACACGGAAACCGTAGTCCGCCTACTGTCAGCCATCCCTTGCTCGCCCGCATCGAGAGTGAGGACACGCGTAATCGCGAAGTGATCACAGAAGGTTTTGTGGGCTTCAGGCTGCGCCGGTTCGTCCGGGTCCTAGACACTGTTTCGATTACCTTTCCGGTGATAGATTGCAGCTCTCAATCTCGCATTCTGGAGCATGACTGCATGAGTACGGCGCGCAAGATTCTCATCGTCGACGACGACGAGGACCTTCGTGAATCTCTTCGCGAGCAGCTAGCCCTGCACGATGAGTTCGAGGTCGTGACGGCGAGCACGGCAGGAGAGGGCATCGATCTGGCCAAGGTCGATCACCTCGATCTGCTGATCCTGGACGTCGGGCTGCCGGATATGGATGGCCGCGAGGCCTGCAAAGTGCTGCGCAAAAACGGCTTCAAATCCCCCATCATCATGCTCACGGGTAACGACTCCGACGCCGACATGATCCTCGGACTTGATGCCGGTGCCAACGACTACGTCACCAAGCCGTTCAAGTTCGCCGTGCTGCTGGCCAGGATCCGTGCGCAGTTGCGCCAGCATGAGCAGAGCGAGGACGCCGTATTCACGATCGGCAATTATACGTTCAAGCCCGCCTCCAAGCTGCTTCTCGACGAAAAGGGCGCCAAGATCCGCCTTACGGAAAAGGAGGCTTCGATCCTGAAGTTCCTCTATCGGGCGGGCGAGAAAGTGGTCACGCGCGATGTACTTCTGCACGAGGTGTGGGGCTATAACGCCGGCGTGACGACCCATACGCTGGAAACGCACATCTATCGGCTGCGCCAGAAGATCGAAAAAGACCCCTCCAACGCGGAACTGCTGGTCACTGAGACCGGTGGCTACAAGCTCGTTCCCTAAGCAAAGCGGAACGCCACGCGCTCGGATTCTGCTCTGCCGCGCTATTTCTAGCTTTGCGTGTACCCAACGTCATGCGCCGCGCGGTAAATTCGACACGCGAAGCAGATGTTATCCAGTGGCATGCGCTAGATCACTAGACCGCGGGAACCGAATCGTCTGTTTTGTGTGTGGGGGACATGCGGATAAAACAACCTTAGATCGCACCCCTACCTTTGGGGGCCGCGCCATGTCCTTGGAAATGCTGCTAGAGCCGCTACGTCGTGTAGCGTTATTTCAGGGGCTGAACCCCACGCAAATCGCCGAGATCGGCAAAACGGCCGAACGCGTCATGTTCCGGGCCGGCGATACCATCATTCAGGAAAACGAACCTGGCGATGCCGCCTATTTGATCGTGGCAGGCGATGCCGCTCGGACCAGCGGCCCAACGAAACTGGATTCGATCGCTGTCGGAACCATAGTCGGTGAGATGGCGATGCTGGTGGAGACTACCTACGGCTCGACAGTGGTCTGTCGCGGCCCGGTCAAGGTTCTCAAGTTGACGCGAGAGAATCTGCTTGAGCTGATGCGCAAGGATCTCTCGCTTGCGGATCATCTCGTCAACGTCCTGGCCAGCAGACTGCGTTCACTGGCGGATGATTTGAAGAAGGTCGATCAGGCGCTTACCGAATCGGAAGCCGCAACGCGCATCCAAGCGCCCGTGCTTCCCGTGCCGGCAGCCGTTGCCGCCCTGGAAATGCACCAGTAGAACAACCCAAGCGTTAATATTCTCAGGTCCACCCACGTCACGCGAACTTTCCTTCGCGGTCGGCGATCATGTGTTGTGCGCAGAAATGAAAAGCGCCCAACTCCGGGGGGAGGAGTTGGGCGCAAGAGCGCTATCAGCGCTTGGCGTCGGGAGGGACTCCGGCGCCGCAGACGGTATCTTCGGCTAGACGGGGGGCACTACCGATACAGGTTGATACCGCCTGTCGATATCTACTTAATC
>JAEZBU010000048.1 GCA_023426855.1 Pseudomonadota bacterium
TGCCGACGCCGTGCGTGTGGCTTTCCCGGATGGCCGCGGGCGAGATGCGAACAAACTTGGCGCGCGCCTGGAGCTCGTCGAGGGTGGTGGCGCCGAGATAGCCCATGCCCGCGCGCAGGCCGCCGACGAGCTGATGCAGCACCTGGCCGACCGGACCCTTGTAGGGCACCTGGCCCTCGATGCCTTCTGGAACCAGTTTCAGGCTGTCTTTAACTTCCTGCTGGAAGTAGCGATCGGCGCTGCCGCGTGCCATGGCGCCGACGGACCCCATGCCGCGATACGACTTATAGGTCCGGCCCTGGTAGAGATAAGTCTCGCCGGGGCTTTCGTCGGTGCCGGCCAGCAGCGAGCCGACCATGACCGCGTCGGCGCCCGCCGCGATCGCCTTGGTGATGTCGCCGGAGAACTTGACGCCGCCGTCCGCGATGATCGGATGGCCGGTCTTTTTCGCTTCTTCGACGCAATTCAGGATGGCGGTGAGCTGCGGCACGCCTACGCCGGCCACGATGCGCGTCGTGCAGATCGAGCCCGGACCGATGCCGACCTTGACCGCATCCGCGCCGGCGTCGATCAGCGCGCGCGTTGCCTCGCCGGTGGCGACGTTGCCAGCGATCACCTGGGTGCTGTTGGACAGGCGCTTGATCCGCGTGACGGCTTCGAGAACCTTCTTGGAGTGTCCGTGCGCGGTGTCGACGACGATCAGGTCGCAGCCGGCAGCGATCAGGCGTTCGGTGCGCTCATGGCCATCTTCGCCGACCGTGGTCGCTGCAGCAGCGCGCAGTCGGCCTTGATCGTCCTTGCAGGCGTTGGGGAACTGAGCCGCCTTCTCGATATCCTTCACGGTGATCAAGCCGACACAGCGATAGGCGTCATCGACGACCAGCAGTTTTTCGATGCGGTGTTGGTGCAGAAGTTTCTTGGCTTCCTCGCGCTCGACGCCCGACCGTACTGTGATGAGCTTGTCCTTGGTCATCAGCTCGGATACCGGCGTCGACCGGTTGGTGGCAAAACGAACATCGCGGTGGGTCAGGATGCCGACCAGCTTGCCCCGGCTGCCGCCGTTGTTCTCGACGACCGGGATGCCGGAAATCCGATGCTCGTCCATGAGCTGGAGTGCGTCCTGCAGCGTGGCCGTCGGGTGGATCGTCACCGGATTGATGACCATGCCGCTTTCGAACTTCTTGACGCTCTCGACCTCGCGCGCCTGCAATTCCGGGCTCAGGTTGCGATGAATGACGCCGACGCCGCCGGACTGCGCCATCGCAATCGCCAACCGGCCTTCGGTAACCGTATCCATGGCCGACGACAGGATCGGGATCTTCAGCGCCACAGACTTGGTGACCTTGGTCGCGACGTTGACCTGATTGGGCATGATTTCGGAGGCTTGCGGAACCAGCAGAACGTCGTCGAACGTCAGCCCAACATCCGCGATGATCTCTATCGGGCGTGCGGCCATGTCTGCGCTCCTTCTGGGGTGAAATCGCCCTGCAGGCGACGATTTCGCAAGGCGAATAGCACGGGCTCAGCGGTAAAGGAAGCGAGCCCGCGGTCACGGCCGGTGCATAGCTGCCGGCCGATTGCATCAAAGGTCGCCCGTCCGCGCGCCACGAATATGATCTCAGGTGTCCGTACGGGGTGGCTTCATTCCATCGGCGGTCGGGACCGATCGCGATGTGAGATGGCGAAATCCCTGGTCCATCGCGATGCCGACCAGAATGAAACCGAAGCCGATGAAGTCGGTCAGCGTCGGGCGTTCACCAAGAATGAGCATCGATCCGATCAATGCGACAATCGGGATCAGCAACGTGCCAATGGCGGCGGTGCTGCTCGGCACCCGGCTCAGCAACTCGAACCACACGAAATACGCGACCGCGATGCCCAGCATGACATGATAAATCATGGCCCAACTGACGAGCGGATCGGAAAGGTCTATGCGCGGGGTTTCAAAGGCGAGGGCACCTGCGGTGCAGATGAGTGATCCGATCGCAAGTTGCCAGGCGGTTAAGCCTAGAGGATCTCCCGGAATGGCGCGGACTTTTGTGAAAACCGTGCCCGCAGCCCATAGCACCGCTGCGCCGAGGACATAGACCAAGCCCGCTGGAATGGTTCCCGAGGCCAGGATTGGCCAATATGGTCGAGCCAGGAGGGCAAGACCTGCCGCGCCACACACCAGCGCGATGCTCCGAATGCGGTCAATTCTCTCGCCGGCGAACAGGGCGGCGAACAGCGTGGCCCACAACGGCATCGTAAAGGTGAGGATGGCGGCTCGCGAGGATGGCATCACCAACTGCGCGAAGACGATGCAAATGTTGAATCCAGCAACGCTCAGGGTGGCGGCGGCGAGAAGAGCGATGCGATGACCTGCCGGCACGGCGAGTGATCGACCGAGCACCAGCGCCAGAGCCAGGAGAAGCGCCGCCCCGAGGCCCAACGCGACCGCGCGCAGGGTCCACGGTGAAAAGCCGTCCAGCGCGATCCTGACTGCAGGCCAGTTGAGCCCCCAAAACAGGGCACAGATCCAGATGCGCCACAAGGCATGATCACCTTTGCTGAGCGCCGCGGAAGCCCATGGCCAACACATAGAGTTCGGCGCTGTCGGCGCGGCTGGCTGGAGGTTTCACATGCCGCACGGTGGCGAAGTTTTGCTTCAGCATGGTCAGCAGTTCGCCCTCGGTGCCGCCCTGAAATACCTTGGCCAGATACGTCCCGCCCGGCGATAGCACTTCAGCGGCAAACTCCGCTGCCGCTTCGGCCAGGCCCATGATGCGCAAGTGGTCCGTCTTGGTGTGGCCGACCGTCGGGGCGGCCATGTCCGACATGACGACGTCGGCGCCGCCATCGCGCAGCTTGCCGCGCAGTATGTCGGGGGCGGACGGGTCCATGAAGTCGAGATGCAGTACCTCGGCGCCGGCCAGCGGCTCCATCTCGCTGATGTCGATGGCGACCACCTGACCACGGCCTTCGAGCGACTTGACGCGATTCGCCGCGATCTGGCTCCAACCGCCTGGTGCCGCGCCCAGGTCCACGACCCGCGCTCCGGGTTTCAGGAAGCGATATTTGTCGTCCATTTCCAACAGCTTATAGGCTGCGCGCGACCGATATCCGTCGCGCTGGGCGGCCGCCACGTAGGGGTCGTTGAGCTGCCGTTCGAGCCAGCGGCGTGACGATGCCGTACGCTGTTTGGTGCTGCGTACGCGAACCTTGAGCTGGCGTTGACCGCTACCCTGGCCGCCGCGCGTGGGTGATTTGACCATGTCTGGTCCTTCCGGAAGGTGCTTTTGTGTAAGTCCGCGATGCCCGTAACCGACTAGGAGGGCCGCTGTTCGCGCCGCGGGGACCCACGGTAGTGACCATCTTCGGCCATCATGGTGGCGAGCATGCCTTCCCGCAAGCCGCGATCGGCGACCCGCAGCCGCTTTGTCGGCCACATGCGCAGTAACCCTTCCAGAATCGCGCAGCCCGCCAGCACCAGCTCCGCCCGGTCCTTGCCGATGCAAGGCTCGGCGATTCGCTGTTCGTGGGTGCGCGACAGCAGGTCGTAAGTGACGGCGCGGGCTTCCTCGGTTTCCAGCCAGCAGCCATCGACGCGATTGCGATCATAGCGCGGCAGGCCGAGCCGAATGCCGGCAACGGTGGTGACCGTGCCCGACGTCCCCAGCATGTGCACACGGCCGTTGGCGATGCGCTCGCGGAACCCGTGCTCGGCCTCGAACGGTTGCAAAAGGTCCATAACGCTGCCGACCATCGCCTCAAACCCGGCAGACGTCAGATGCCGCCCGCCGAAGCGCTCGGCCAGCGTCACCACGCCGACTGGCAGCGATGTCCAGCCGGCGATGCAGTTCATGGCTTCCAGCCGGTCACCGAGCGAACGCCGCCACGTGCCGCGCCGTTTGCTCAGGTCGAGCCAGACCAGCTCCGATGATCCGCCGCCGATGTCGAACACCAAAGCCATGTCGGAATCGATATCGAGCAGCGTGGCGCATCCAGAAACCGCCAGCTTAGCCTCCGATTCCCGCGATAGGATCTCGATCGACAGGCCCAGTTCACGATCGATGCGATCGAGAAATTCAGGACCGTTGCGCGCGATCCGGCAGGCCTCAGTCGCAACGAGACGCGAACGGGCGACACTGTGCCGGCGCATCTTGGCCGCGCACACCTTCAAGGCATCCCAGGTCCGCGACATGGCGGCGTCGCCGAGCTGGCCGGATGCCGTGACGCCCTCGCCGAGCCGGATGATGCGCGAGAACGCATCGACGACCATGAACCCACGGCGCGATGGCCGCGCGACCAGCAGCCGGCAATTGTTGGTGCCAAGGTCCAGCGCTGCATAGACACGTGCCGATTCCGCGGAGTTGGCGAAGATCTTTTTGGAGTCACCCGGCCGATGTATCTGCGCCGACGTCCGGCCGTTGGATCTGGACCCGTTGGGGGGCGCAATTCCTGATGCGCACGCCGGTGCGCTGACAGCGCGAGCCTGCAGGCCATCTGACGATGGCACCGCCTCGGTCACGGCGGCCGGGTCGATATCGTTGGTCGATCCCTCCACGGCTCTAATCCCCAGTGCCCGGTTTTCAGGACGCGTGCGGATGATTTCCACATGCGACCTTACTCATCATCAGGCATCGTCTGGTTTCTAACTTGTCTACCACTCTAGCAGCTTCGCGAAAGCGGTAAACGCCTCCTTGTGTATTACTTGCGTATCGGGCTCATCATTGCCGGATGACGGCATCTGGAAAATCAGGCACTTCATGCGTCTCACTTGGGCAATCGCTGTATTTTCAGGCGTCTTGTTCGCGTTCACGGGCGCGATCACCACGCACGCGCAGGATGTCGATGCGGACGCACTGGCGCGTTTGGTGCGCGCTTATCCCGATCACCTCGCCGGTTTTGCTGATGGGCATCTGATTTGGAAGGACGGCACCCGCATGCCGGTTGATGACGGGCGCGGGCGTAAGTCCTTCACGGAATGGCTTGCCGATCCGGATATCAAGGACATGCTGGCCATTCCGTACCGGACGGAGCGATCCGGTCATCCGCCGGCGCGCAATTCCGATCCTGGTCGGGCACGAAACGTCAAATTTTTCAACGCCATGTACGGCGATTGTGGACGGGGAGAGGTCACTTCGAATCTCGTAGAGGTGATATGGTTGCCCAAGAAGGCGGGGCAACGGCTCAAGGTGACGCGGGTCAACGGCGTTGCCGCCAAGCTCCAGGCGGTGTCGCGGGAGCTCGACCAGCTCCCTGCGCGCTTCGATGTGTTCCTTGTTCCCTCGGCCGGTACCTACAATTGTCGCCCTATCGCGGGAACGAAGTCACCGTCTGCGCACGGGTATGGCATCGCCATCGATATCGCGCTCGCCCGATCGCATTACTGGCGCTGGTCCAAGCCAGGTAGTGACGGGCAACCGCTTTACAAAAATAGCGTTCCCATTGAAATCGTACGTATTTTCGAGAAGCACGGCTTCATCTGGGGTGGGGCTTGGTATCACTACGACACCATGCACTTCGAATACCGGCCGGAGCTGTTGACGGGCGTTCGATGAGGGGGCGCAACAGCCGTGCGCCGCGACCCCTGCGCCGCGCGTCTTGCAGTTGGCCAGTGTTGCTGTTATAGCCCCAATCCGCGCTGCCGCCTTGCGCCGCGCGATCCTGGCATTGGGGGATAGTTTAACGGTAGAACAGCGGACTCTGACTCCGCTAGTCGTGGTTCGAATCCACGTCCCCCAGCCAGCATTCGTCATTTTCCAACATATCCGATCACCACCCCACACATCCGGCATTCGTGAAGCCAACGTGGATGACTCAATCCGGCTGATCGGGCCGCTCATCGCCACAATTCGTTGATCTGATTGTGCGTCGATGCCGCGCCTCATACGATTGAACAGAGACTAGGATAAGATCGACCGGCCGGAAGACCAGTGACGGACGATTGCGAGGTTGGTTTGGGCTTGTTTGCGAATAGGCCGCTGTTGAACTGGTTACCTGACTGGGTTCGGCGATCACAGCGCGAGCAGCCTCTAGGCGTTTTGCTTGGCTTTGTCGTCCTGGCGGCTCTGATGCCGATGATGATCCTCGGCGCCTTTGCAATGTACCGGTTTGCATCAACGGAGCGCGCATCCGATTTGGAGCGCGTGTCTGAGGTTGCGGCAACGCTCGCGCGCGGTGTGGATCGCGAACTGCTCAGCTTTATTGATACTGCGGAAATACTCGCTGGGCTGCGCTATTTGCAGCGGGGTGAACTCGATACGTTCGATCAGGTTGCCCGCGACACTGCTGCCAAGACCGGCGGACATTTCATCCTCATCGACCAATATTTTCAGCAGCGCGTTAACACGCGGGTTCCTTCGGGGGCGCCTTTACCCAAAACGGCAAATGTCGACAGCGTACGCCAGGTGTTCGAGAGCGGCCAATCGACTGTCGGCGATCTTGGCGTGGGCGCTGTCGCGCAGCGACTGGTTTTTTCTGTCTTAGTACCGGTGAATATTGATGGTGAGGCAAGGTATGTCCTCGCCTACGTGCCACGCTCGAATGCCATCCTCGAGGTTGTTCAGCAGACCTACCGTCCGGAAGGATGGTTCGCGGCCGTATTGGATGGCGGCGGCAAGCTGCTGGCGCGGTCGGCGCGTCATGACGAATTCTTCGGGGAGACGGCATCGCCGGAGTTCAAGGCGCTCATCGCAGGCCCCAACGGTGTCATCGAATCGCAGGATCTGGAAGGGCGGGCCTCAGTAACAGGGCATTATCGCTCCGACCGCAGCGCATGGCGCGCGGTCGTTTGGGTGCCGGAAACACTACTCGCCGATCCCGCCAATCAAGCCTTCAATTTGATGTTGGCGATGGCGGTGCTGTCACTCAGTCTTTCCGTTGCAGCATCGTTGCTGGCTGGCCGCATGATCCAGCAACCGGCGCGGCGTCTGATAAAGGCCGCCCGAGCTTTGGGTGATGGCCAGCCGGTTGTTGTCGCGCCGACCCTGATGCGTGAAGCGAACTTCGTAGTGAATGCGCTCGCGGAGGCATCGCGCATGATTGCGATGCGCGAAAGCGCTTTGCGGGATAGCGAAAAGCAAACGCGATTTGTCATGCGGGAGCTGTCTCACCGTTCAAAAAACCTGCTCGCAATCGTCCAGGCGATGGCGAGGCAGACGGCGCGTGCTGCGACCGATTATGAGGAGTTTCAGGAGCGATTTGCATCGCGGATTTCCAGCCTGGCGCGGTCCCATGATTTGTTGGTGAACCAGAACTGGAAAGGCATCGCGATCTCGGATCTGGTGTCGACGCAACTTGCGCCGTTCGTCGATGTCGCCGGAGCACGATTGACGATGGATGGGCCGTCGCTGGTGCTAGAGCCCGATGCGGCACAGACAATCGGAATGGCGCTGCATGAACTCGCAACGAATGCGTCCAAGTATGGCGCCTTTTCGGTTCCGGCTGGCCGCGTCCGTGTTGAATGGAGTTTGCGAGTGGAAGACTGTGATCAGCAAAGGCTGACGATGCGTTGGCAGGAATCCGGCGGTCCTCCCGTGGCGCCGCCAACGCGCAACGGTTTTGGCCACACGGTGGTCGAGCACATGGCGGCGAACAGTCTCGGCGGCACCGCGAAGCTGTTGTGGGAGCCAACCGGCGTTGCGTGGTGTCTTGACGTGCCTGCCACTTGCCTGGCGGACATGAAAACGCCCGTCGATCTCCCGGGATTGTCAGGTAGCTACTGAACGTTTCGCAAGCGTGTGCTCTGCTTTCAGGTAGGTTTCAATCAGCGCCGTCGCGAGTTCCTTTTCGCCCAGCACGACGTCGCTGGCGCCGTATGAGCGCAGGTGTTCCGCCTCGGCGTCGGAGTGCGCGCGCGCGATGATTTCCAGCGTGGGGTTTAGCGCACGGGCCTGCTGCACGATCTGACCTGCCTCAAAGGCATCCGGAATGGCGATCAGCAGCGTTCTGGCTTCCGGCAAATTTGCCGCCTCGAGAATGACTGTCGCGTTGCCTGCTATCGCTTCAGTGCCGCTCTCGATCAGGCTCGCGACCGTATGTTCCTTCTCGTCCAGGACCAGTAGAGGAACTGTTGCCCGCTGCAGCGCCTCGACCACACGTCTGCCGACACGGCCTGCGCCGACAACGACGTTATGGTTGCGCAGCATCGTCTTATCCGGAATTGCGGGTGGAAGAGGTTCCTCGGGCTGACCGGTGGCCGGCGACATCGTTCCGTCCCGCCGCTCGATCCATGGCTTGAGCCAATCCAGACCGTAAAACATCAGCGGATTGAGAAGAATAGAAAGCAGTGCGCCAGCCAGAATGAGATCTCGCCCCTGTTCCGGCAGCAGGCCGAGGTTGACACCCAGTCCGGCCAGAATGAACGAGAACTCGCCGATCTGTGCGAGGCTGACCGCAACGGTCAGAGCGGTGCCGAGCGGATAGCGGAACGCCATGACGATGGCCAACGCTGCCAGCGACTTGCCGATCATGATGATCAGCACGGTGGCGATGACGGGCAGCGCTTCGCGCAGCAGGATCGTGGGATCGAACAGCATGCCCACGGATACGAAAAACAAAACGGCAAAGGCATCGCGCAAGGGCAGGGATTCGGCAGCCGCCTGCTGACTGAGCTGCGATTCACTCAAGAGCATGCCCGCGAAAAACGCTCCGAGAGCGAAAGATACGCCAAACAGCTCGGCGGCTCCGTAGGCAACGCCGAGTGCGATAGCCAAAACCGAGAGACGAAATAATTCACGTGAGCCGCTATGTGCGACGTTGTGCAGGATCCACGGAATGACCCGGCGGCCCACCAGCATCATGACCGCGAAGAAGGCGCTGATCTTGGCAATGGTGATCGCCAGGGTCAGGGCGATGTCCGTCAATCGTGGTTCAAACCCAGGCGCGATGTCTCCGCTCCGATCGAAGAACGGCGCCAGCGCTGGCAATAGCACAAGCGTGAGAACCATCACGATGTCTTCGACAACCAGCCAGCCGATAGCGATGTGGCCACGGTTGCTGTT
This sequence comes from Pseudomonadota bacterium, assembly GCA_023426855.1. Lineage (GTDB taxonomy): Bacteria > Pseudomonadota > Alphaproteobacteria > Rhizobiales > Hyphomicrobiaceae > ZC4RG25. The sequence goes on from JAEZBU010000048.1 coordinate 8,988, forward strand.
CAATATGCGTCGCTCCTGAAGTGCGCGCAGCAAAACGACCGTGCTCGCGACGGAGAGCGCAAGGCCAAACACGACCCCGGCGCCCAGATTCCAGCCGAGCATGTAGGACAGTCCCATGCCCATCAGCGTCGCAACGCCGATCTGCGCGACGGCACCAGGCAGCGCTATTGCACGGACGCTGACAAGATCTTTGAACGAGAAATGCAGGCCAACGCCGAACATGAGGAGAATGACGCCGATCTCTGCCAGATCGGAAGCCAAAGCCTGATCGGCAACAAAACCCGGCGTATGCGGGCCAACGACGATTCCAGCAAATAAATAGCCGACGAGTGGAGAAATGCGCAGCCGATTGGCGATGGCTCCGAAAACGAAAGCCAACACAAGTCCGATCACAAGAGTTCCAATAAGCGGCGTGTGATGAGGCATACTCGTCCTGCATTTGACAGTCGCGCATATTGAAAGGCGCGATGCAAAGGTCGCGAGGGGCTATCGCATCGGAGCCGAGGGGGTAGAATTGCAGCTTCTGCGACAGAGTGCCAGATGTTCCAGCAGAATAGATTGTGAATGCGGCGTACGGTCTCGCCAGACGGCACCGTGTGGAACCTGCCACATGCGATGCGCATGCCCAGGATGGCGCAGACCGTCAATGGAAGGGCAATGGTTGCCTATTTCATAATCATCGAAACGCAGAGGTCTGTCTGCTGATGAGTTCCTGGTGTTTCACAAACGAAAAACGCCCCGTTTCCGAGGCGCTCTTCCAGCCGCAATAGGGCTTGCGTGATTTCGCGGGATTAGACGCGGAAGGTATCCAGCTTCTGGCCCTTCTTGAGGGCAGCAACCAGCCAGCGCGGCTGACGACCACGGCCGGCCCAGGTCTGGCTCGGATCCGACGGATTGCGATACTTGGCCTTGACCTTCGCCGTCTTGCGAGCCGTCTTGGTGCCGCCGATCAGCTCAGCGAGATCGATGCCGGAACGCGCGGCGAGTTCGGCGATCTTGCGCTTCACTTCGGCCTGCTCAGCAGACTTACGAGCTGCCATGGCGCTCGCGACGCGATCGCGAAGATCGACCAGTTCCTTGTACGACATCCGGTCGAGGCCGTTCACTTTGGACATTCGGTACTCCTTTTGCACTATCGTCCGATTTTCTCGGGGCTTTGTAGGCGCTCAAATTATAACAAATAGTGAGCAATTGGTCGCATCCCGGACAATGATGTTATCATATTGATCCGAGATCACGGGGAGATATCCGCAATTCACACTGAATTGTGCATCGTGCGGGCCTCGATGAGGGGGCTATTTATATGCATGGTGCGGATCATTTGCGATAGGGATTTTGTCATATTTGTAAAGATTGTCCCCTTTTTCGAAAACAGATGCTGTGCAACGCCAAAATCGGAAGTATCGCGAACGCAGGCGCGAATTGAGTGCCGCGCGCCATGACTTGGGCAATTCGCTTGGGGATCGCCTGCGGAGAGCGAAAATGAACCGCGGATTGTGTGGGGTTAGGATCGCCGCCTGGACAATTGCATGACGGCCGCCGGAGCAATCGCGGCTGCCGCGATTGATGCGTTTCTCACGCCGTCGTAAAGGCGCATTTTAAGGACGATCTGGGGTCCGCAGCGCCGTCTTCAGGATTTTGCCATAGTTGTTCTTGGGCAAGCTATCGACGAAACGGTACTGTTTGGGCCGTTTGAAACGCGCGATATTGTTTAGGCACAGCGCATCCAATGCCTCAGCCGTTGCTCCGCCACCCGGGCGCGCGACGACATGCGCGACGACTTCTTCGCCCCAATCGGCGTGCGGATGTCCGACGACAGCGCATTCGATGACATCGGTGTGGGTGAGCAGGACTTCTTCTATCTCCCGCGGATAGATATTCGATCCACCGGAAATGATGAGATCCTTCGAGCGATCCTTGAGGGTTAAGAAACCGCTTTCACTCACGCTGCCGAGGTCGCCTGTCCAGAGCCATCCGTCACGAAGGGATTTGGCATTGGCATCCGGATTGTTCCAATAGCCCTGCATCACGCAATCGCTGCGCGTAATGATTTCGCCGATCTCGCCGGGTGGCAGATCGCGCCCCTCTTCATCGACAATACGAAATGCCACGCCGGTACGGGCTACACCGACGCTACCAAGTCTTTGCTCATAATCCGGATGCGCCATGTCGGCGTGGGTCGCCTTGTCGAGGCCGGAAATCGTCATCGGCGTCTCGCCCTGGCCATAGACCTGATAAAAGCGCGGCCCGAAAAGGTCTATGCTGCGTTTCATGTCGGCGACATACATCGGCGCGCCGCCATAAATGATGGTTTTCAGTCCGCGGGTATCGGTCGTGCCGATGGCGGGGTGATTGATGAGCCGGACGAGCATCGTCGGCGCAGCAAACATACTGACGTTGCTGAATTTTCCGAAGGCTGCCAGAACCTGCTCGACGTCAAATCCGCCAAGCACAACGTTATTGCTGCCATGCGCAATGTGGGCGAGGCTGTACAAGCCGGCACCGTGCGAAAGCGGCGCCGCGTGCAACATCGCATCGGTGGGTCCGAGAAAATCGATGTCCGCCGTATAAGCGTGGATCATGAAAAGCAGATTGCGATGGGTCAGAACCGCGCCTTTGGGGCGCCCCGTGGTCCCGCTTGTGTAAAATAACCAGGCTTCATCGCTCGCATTGCTTGCAACGGATACGACCGGATCGCCGGTCGCCAGCGCCGCATAATCGCGCGAGCCGGTGACAATCATCGTCGGCCAGTTTTCGCTGGGGTAAGCCGCAACTTTGCCGGCGAGATCGGGCGTCACGATGACGAGCCGGGCGCCGCTATTGGAAAGGATCCAGGCCAGTTCCTTGGGATGAAGTTTGGCGTTGATCGGAATCGCGGCCAGGCCGGCGCGCCACGTGGCATAAAGCATGACGAGAAATTCGGGGCAGTTCTCCATGAACAAGCCGACCCGATCGCCCGGCTTCAGGCCATGCCGATTGCGCAGACTGCCAGCGACAGCAGCGACCTGCTGTTCAAACTGGGCGTACGTCATCACACCTTGAGCGGACGTAATGGCGGGGCGGTCCGGCAGCCGCTTGACGACAGATTGCAGACTGAGCGAGAGATTCATTGCGCGCGCTTCCTCCCGGCAGACATTTTTTCTGCAGGCTAAAGCGCTTAGGGGAAACTGCGAAGCAGATTTGCGTGCTGTTGCGCGATGACCGGGACGTGGCCGCGAAACAGCCGGTCCGGATCGGTTATTGGCCAACAGGCAAGCCGGTCAGCGGTCCGGCTTCACCAACTGGCGGAATAGATCGCGGGCCTTCTGCCGGGTTTCCTTATCGATCTTGCCGTCCTCGCCGACGAGCCCGCGCACGATTTCGTTGACGTCCTTGCCTTTGAACTGGCGCCCTAACTCTTTCACGGTCTCGACCGCTTTGTCGGGATCTTTCAGCACGCCGTCGAGCACCGGCTGGACATTTGGCCGATCCCAGGAGCCAGTTATGCGTACCGGCAACTCGAAGCCAGACAGTTGCGGCCCGCCCTGTCCCGTGGAGACGAGCTTTGGGCGAAGCGTGTAGTCGAGGGTCCGCGATGGCAGGTTGGCCGAACCGGTGCCGGAAACCTGCATCAGCGGGCTGATGAGGCGCAGATCGCGGTTTTCCGCCACGCCATTGGTGATCTTGAAGGTCGCGGACGCCTCGCTGAATGGCGTTCGCTGATCCATGTTGCGATCGAAGCCGGGAATGCGCCCCTGCTGTAATCCGCGAATGGTTTGGGGAATGTCGTAGCCGACGAGTGCACCGTCGCGCAGATGAAACTGGGCTTCGCCGTTCAAAGTTTCGACGAGTAGCCGTTCCGATTTGCCTCGGCCAGCGACGGCCAGCGAAATGCGTCCCTTGCCAGCAATCCAGTCGAAGTCACTCGCGTCCTTGAGCAGCCCGAGCGCGGAAACTTCCTCGAACAGCATGCTGAGCTGCAGCGTCGGGTCGGGATGTGCTGCGTTCACAATGACGACGCCACGGCCGCGGCCTTCGTACAGCGCGATGTCTTCGATATTGGCCTGTAGCACGCGATTTTCCAGCGTTGCGGAAATGCGGGCCGGACCTGAAATCACGTCGCGATACAACACGCGATCCGTGCTCAGTTTCAACGTGCCGTCGGCGAGAGCGAGGGCAGCCAGATTGAACGGCGTCTCGCTCCAGCCGTGCCGGGCGAAGAAGCCGCGAACCTGCGGCCGCAACGCCGGCGTCGAAGGCTCGCTTTCGTCGCGCTTCAGCAGATCATCGATGGAGTTTGCTGGAACCTGGGCTTTGGATCGCGGCATGCGGCGCGGCGTGTCGCGCGCATTGCTGCCGGCTTCACCCATGGCCAACAGGCGATTGAGGTTCAGCTCGGCCATATGCAAGTCACCGCGCAGGCGGGGTCGTGGTCCGCTCCATTGATCCACGGCGATGGCGCCGCGCAGGGCCGTGCCATCGATCAGGATGTCGGCATTGCTGAGTTCGGAGCTTTCGGTGGAGTGCCGCAGGCGGCCTGTCAGGCTCAGAGGCCCGCGCCCATCGCCGCTCGTCATCGGTTTGCCGAGCCATGCCGCCAGCGCGCGCATTGAGTCCGCCTTCAGCGTCAGGTCGCCGGCGAGGTTGGCCGTTGCGATATCGAGCGTGCCGGTGAAGCCGGCGTCGATGGGCTTGCCAGCCACGCGCACCTGCAGTGGCGCGACGCCGCCGCGGCGCAGATCTTCCGGCGATGCCAAGGCGGCTTCGAGGGCCACGCGTTCGCGACGCCAGATGCCTTTGCCGTTTGCGGTGATGGGTGCGTCCGGTCCCGGCAGAGCCAACGTCAGGTCCAGGTCGCTGATGGTTTCTTCGACGGCGCGCCGATCGTCGCGATAGCGCACGGTGCCGCCTTCGATCTGAATGCTATCGAGCCAGAGCCGCTGGGCCGCAGCTTTGCCTGCGATACCCGGCATTTGTGCGTAGATCGGACGCGGCAGCGTGGGCATCGTGGCTGCGTCGGCGAAATCCCAGCTACGTCGGCCGGTCCTGTCGACGTGCAGGTTGATTTCGGGGCTGCGCAGCACCACCCGGTCGATGCGCATCTCGCCGCGCAACAGCGAGAACAAAGGTACCTTGGCATCGATCGCCGCGACGCGCACGGTGGGGTCGCTGGACATGCCAGGCGGCGGCGATAGCGACACGCGCGCCATGCTGATTCCGATGTCGGGGAAGAACCGCAGCGAGGTATCGCCGGCAACGTGCAGGTCGCGCCCAGTGCGTTCCCGCACTTCCTGGATCAGGCGGTCGCGGACGAGGTCGGTCGGGGCGGCGATAACCAGGAATGTCCCAGCGGCCACCACAAGCATCACGATCGTCACGACCGTCCATATCAGGAACCCACCGATGCCGCTGCGACGGCGACGTGCGGGGCGGTGCGATGACGGTGGCCGGCGCTGGGCTCCGCCCGGCGCGCGGGGCCGCGGCGGCTGTCCGTGCCGCGGCTGGCCATGCTGTCCGCGATCTGTTCCGGGTGTCTGCGACTGTGTCATCTGCCGATATCAGCCTCTTTGGCAAAAGGCGGCAACCAGATGATTCTATGACATCCGATTATGTCACCGGGCGGGATTTGACCGATCCCGGCTCTGCCGTTATCCACGGCGTGTTGCGATCGCTTCCGATCGCAGTGAACCGTGAGTTCGTCGCCATGCCCTCTGACCTGCCGGCTGTTCCAGCCCTGGCGGGCAATGTGTCGCGGCCAAACGCAATCGGCAAGGGACACGTGAATGCCAGACGGATCGCGCGGCGGTGGTGAAGATCATAAGTCTTCCCAAGGCGTTATGGCGATCGTTGGGCGGTTGAAGAAGCTTCAGCTCGGGCGCGTCGCACTCGGCTACGGCATCGGCTTGGCCGGCGCGTTGCTGTTCGTGTTCTTCAAGCTGCCGTTGCCCTGGTTTCTGGGTGCGTTGACCGTCTGCCTTGTCGCCGCGGTGCTCAATGCGCCGTTCACGTCACCGCGTTTCATGTCGATCCCGGTGCGCGCGGTGCTGGGTGTCGCCATCGGCGCAGCGTTCAGCCCGGCCATGCTGGACAATATTATCGGCATGATCGGCAGCCTGCTGATGTTGGTGCCGTATATGGTCGTGATCATCGGCGGCGGCATGGTGTTTTTCCAACGCATTGCGCGGTTCGATGCGCCAACCGCGTTCTTCTGTGCGGTCCCCGGCGGTCTCACCGACATGGTCACGATGGCGACCGACGCAGGTGCCAGTGCGCGAACGGTGACGCTGGTGCAGGCAACGCGCATTCTGCTGATCGTGTTTCTGCTGCCGTTCTGGCTGCAACTCGCGGATGGCCAGGGTCTCGGTGGCGCCACGCTGCCGGGCAGTTCTCTCGTGGAACTCGGCATTCTCGACGGCCTCGTTCTGGTCGGCCTGGGCCTTTTCGGATGGTTGCTGGCGCTGCGGATCGGCCTTGCCGGTGCGCCGCTGATCGGACCAATGATCCTCAGCGGCATCGTACATGCGGCTGGTCTGACGGCGGCAAAGGTACCGGTCGAGATCATGACCCTGGCGCAGGTGACGCTCGGCGTCATCCTGGGCGCGCAGTTTCGTGGCGTGACGTGGAAGGAGTTCTCCACCACGCTGGCGTGGGGTTCCATCTTTGCCGTGATTCTCGTGATTGTGACGGGCTTCGTGGCGATCGGCGTGTCGAGCCTCACTGGCTTCGACAGTACCAGCGTGCTGCTCGCCTATGCCCCCGGCGGCCAGGCCGAGATGAACCTGCTCGCCTACATCCTCGGATTGGATGTCGCTTTCACGGCGTTGCATCATCTGGTGCGCCTGGCGATCGTAATCTTTGGCGCGCAGATCGTGTTCGCGACCCGGAAGGATTGGCGCGGCGACGGATGATGGTCGATCGCGCGTGTTGCGTGGCTGAGCCCATCGGACGCAGTATGTCGGCCGACATTCCGTCCCAGCGAGAGGCGTGACATGGCGATCCGCACTGTGAAGAAGGCGGCCAGGACCCCGCAGAGCGGCGAGGACGAGACGCGGCAGCGCGTTGCCGATATGCTCAAGGAGATCGAGCTCGGCGGCGAAGCGGTGGCCAGGAGTTACGGCGAGAGGCTCGACAGCTATACGGGCCCGATCGAGATAACGCGGGCCGAAATCGAGGCCGCCGCCGCGAAAATCCCGGAGCAGCTCAAGCAGGATATCGCGTTTTCGCATCAGCGCGTGCGCGCGTTCGCTGAACGTCAGAAGGCCAGCGTCAGCGCTTTTGAGACCGAAATCGAGCCGGGTATCGTGCTCGGCCAGCGCTTGATTCCGGTCGTGACGGCGGGCTGCTATGTGCCGGGTGGGCGCTACGCGCATGTGGCCTCGGCGATCATGAGCATCACCACGGCGAAGGTGGCGGGTGTGCAGAATGTCATTGCCTGTTCAGCGCCGCACGGGGCCGCAGGCATCAATCCCGGCATTCTCTACGCGATGCATTATTGCGGCGCCGACAGGATCCTGGCGCTTGGAGGCGTTCAGGGTATCGCCGCGCTGGCTTTCGGTCTGTTCACGGGCCATCCGGCCGACATGCTGGTCGGGCCGGGCAACAGGTTTGTCGCTGAGGCCAAGCGCATGCTGTTCGGCCGCGTCGGTATCGATCTGTTCGCCGGGCCGACGGAAATCGCCATCATTGCCGATGCCAGCGCCGATCCTGCCATCGTTGCGGCGGATCTGGTTGGCCAATCGGAACACGGACCGGATAGCCCGGCGTGGCTGGTCACGACGAGTGAGACACTGGCACGCGACGTCATGGCGCGCGTTCCCCAGTTGATCGCTGCGCTTCCCGATGGGCAACGGCGCACCTCGGAAGCGGCATGGCGCGACTACGGCGAGGTCATTGTGGTCGACAGCAACGAGGAAGCCGCCCAAGTTTCGGATCGATGGGCAGCGGAGCATCTTGAGTTGCTGACGGCGGATAATGCGTGGTTCATCGACCGGCTGAAGAACTACGGCTCGCTGTTCATCGGCGAGGAAACGACGGTCGCTTATGGCGACAAGGCGCAGGGCACCAATCACATTCTGCCGACCAAAGGCGCGGCGCGGTACACCGGCGGGCTGTCGGTGCACAAGTTCATCAAGGTGGTGACGACACAGCGCATGAGTCGCGAAGCCTCACGCAACGTCGCCACCGCGACGGCGCGCATCTCGCGGCTGGAAGGCATGGAGGCACACGCGCGCACCGCGGATATCCGTCTGGCGAAGTATTTTCCCGGCGAAAATTTCAATCTCGACGCCAAGGAATTATGATCGGCGGCAGGTTTTCGGATCTCGTCGCGTCGCTGGTCTGGATAACCGTGCGTTGCGCGCAGCCCTGCTGACCGCATTGCTGCATTGCGAAGGCCGTGCGAATGGGTGTCTAAGGTATGATCCTGGGCGGTCGAAGCGCCGCCACCTGCCGTGCGTGTTCTGCCACGATAATCAAGGGATTAGCGAGCTGCGATGAAGGACGGAATAGATCCGGCGGACGCCATCCATTTGCCATTTCCGGAGCCGCCAGCACTCGGCGAAGTCGTGCGTATTGCCGACGGCCTGCTGTGGGCGCGAATGGCGCTTCCGGTGCGGCTTAACCACGTCAATGTGTGGCTGCTGGACGATGGCGATGGCTGGACTGCGGTCGATTGCGGTTTGGACTCGCCCGATACACGGGCCGCGTGGGAGACACTGGCGACCGGGCCGCTTCACGGGCGTCCGCTGCGGCGGCTTGTGGCGACGCACGGCCATGTCGATCATGTCGGGCTCGCGGGTTGGTTCGCGCAGCGCTTCGATGTGCCGTTCCACGCAACGCGGACAGCGTGGCTGTGGGCGCGTGTGACGGCGGCTGCGCGGCACGGTTCGGTGAGCCAGGACGCGCTCCGGCATCTGCGCGCGCAGGGTTGCGATGCCAAGGACATCGACGATTACGCCAATAACCGTGGTCCGCTGCATGACAGCTTCGGCGAGCCCCCGAAGTCACATATCCGCTTGAAGGATGGCGACGGTTTGCGGATGGGCGGGCGTGACTGGTTGGTGATCACGGCCGATGGTCACGCCGACGAGCACGCGTCATTTGCCAGCCCGGACAGCCGGATATTGATCGCCGGCGACCAGATCCTGCAGCGGATTTCGCCTGTTGTCGGCGTGTTCTCAGGCGAGCCGCTGGCCGATCCGCTGACGGATTATCTTGCGTCGCTGGAACGCTTCAAATCGCTGCCGGAAGACACGTTGGTGCTGCCGTCGCATGGCTTGCCGTTTATCGGGCTGTTGCCGCGTATATCGCAGCTTCAGCGCCATCATGAGCAGCGGTTGGATATCACGTTGAAGGCGATGGACCGGCCGATCACGGGGACAGAATGCGCGCGGGTGCTGTTCGCGCGGGCCGTATCGGAGGGGCAGTGGTATTTGGCGCTGGGCGAGACGCTGGCGCATTTGCACAGGCTGGTGACGCTCGGTCTGGCGCAGCGGCAGATCGGCAGTGACGGCGTGATCCGGTTCGCACGCACGTAGCCAACGGGTGCTGCGCTCCGTCAACCGATCAGCGGATGTTGATCGACAATCCGAACGCTGCCGCGAGCAGGCCCGCCAGAATGCCCGCCGCCGGTGGCACGAACCACGACGCCGCCATGCGCAGCCCGACGAAGCGCCAGCCCATGATCGGGCTTTCGAACGAAATGATGCGGTGGAATGCGTACACCGACCAGCCGGTGATCAGCGCAATGACCTGCGGGCCGCCCGCACCTTGATGTGCGAACAGGATCGCGATCGGGAAGGAGACGATCGGGCCGCCCGGCAGAAATCCCCCGAAGATGGATGCAGCCGCGATGCCCAGCAGCCCGGTTTCCGGCCCCAGTACGGCCGCCAGCGCCTGTTCCGGCACCAGTTCGGCGATGCAGGCTGCCGCTATCAGCGCAAACGGCAACCGCACGATGATACGTACGAATTCCTGATGCGTGAAACTGGTGGCGCGGGTGATGTGGGCCGGATTTCGCCGCCAGGCGTAAATCGCGACAGGGATGGTGGCTGCGAACAGCAGGAGAAGGGACAGCGTCACGGCGAACGGTTTCCTTTCGTGCTGCCCTCGCGGCCGATCGGAATGTTAGGCAACCGGTTCACCAAAATGCGCGCAACAAGGCCCGCAACGATCGGCAGCGGCAGGCTGGCCAGCATCCGCGCGATGACGAAATCAGAGCCAAGCAGGGGTAGTTCCCAGATCACCAGCCGGTGCAGGCCAAGGACTGACCACGCCGTCAGGTAGGCGATGACGGCGCCGATATCGGCACCGGCCAGCGACAGCGCGTAAACGATTGGAAACGCCGCGAACGGCCCGCCCGGCGTCGCTGCGCCCAGCAGTGTCGCGATGACGAGCCCGCGAACGCCGGATTGGGTGCCGAGAATTGGCGCAATGCGCTGCGGGTCCGTGATTTCCTTGACGAGGCCGCCGAGAAACAGGCCGACCAGTATCATCGGCGCAACCGTCAGCAGGAGGCTGCTGGCCTTTTCGCCGGCGGTCAGGAGAGCATCGAAGCCTTTGACCCAAACCAGTGCGCTCGCCGAGATGAGCGCGAGCACGACGAAAAACCACGCGGCGCCATCCATCATCGGACGCGGCGATGGAACGTCGGCGGCTTTCCCGGAGCCCGGTTTTTGTGAGGATGGTTCGGTCATCGTGTTTGCTGTCGCCGCATGATTGGCAGATGACCGCGCCCCTGTCACGCGCCGCGCTGTCACGCTGACGCTGCCAAGTTCGCAACTGCACAACATCGTGATCTGGCGCCTGCGCGGGCCTGCTGCGTGTTGGCAGGACAGGATCGCCTACATAGGATGGATGCCGAACGATCCGGTGGAGTGCCTATGCGCGTGCGTGCCAGCCTCTTTTCGATCTTCGCAGCAGTGGCGATAGCTTTCGCTGGCGCCGGGGCGGCAAACGCTGTCGCACCAGACCGTTGTCTCGCGCTCGCGCAACAGCCCGCGCCAAGGCTCGTGCAGCCGGTCTCGATGCGGCTGGCTGAGCAAAAAGCGTATGAAGTTCGCCTGTCCTACATCGGTCACTCGACGTTTTTGATCGAGACCGGCGGCGGCATCAGGATAGCGACCGACTATAATGATTACGTGCGCCCGCGCGCGATTCCAGACATCGTGACGATGAACCGTGCGCATTCCACGCACTACACCAACAATCCCGACCCGGGCATTCGCCATGTTCTGCGTGGTTGGAACCCGGAAGGTGGCGCGGTTCAGCATGACGTCACGTTGGGTGACGTCCGCGTCCGCAACGTCCCGACCAATATCCGCAACTGGGAAGGTGGAACCTCGGTCTACGGCAACTCGGTGTTCGTCTTCGAGGTCGCCGGGCTGTGCATCGCGCATCTCGGCCATTTGCATCATACGCTGACGGTGCAGCAGCTTGCGAATATCGGCCAGATGGATGTGGTGTTGGTGCCGGTCGACGGCAGCTTCACACTCGATCTGGAAGGCATGGTCGAGGTGTTGAAGGCGCTCAAGGCACCGCTGATGATCCCGATGCACTATTTCTCCAGTTACACTCTGGAGCGCTTCTTGAGCCGCGTCAGGGATAGCTTCGAGGTGGTCCAGAGCGAGGTGCCAACGGTTCTCGTGTCGCGCCCGACGTTACCCACCAGTCCGCGCATCCTTGTGCTTCCGGGACATTAGAGCTCAGCCGTACGCCGCCGAACCACTGGCTCAGCGGACCGCCCCGCCGCCCGGCGCATTGGCCCACGTATTCCGCCGCGTCGGACGTCCGTCGTGTGCCGTTCGCGACCCTCCCGCGGAGGATTGAGCCGCCAACACGACAACGTCTGATGACTGCGTGCGCCAGACCGCGCCTGCTGGTGCATCCGTCAGCATCAGCGTGGCGCCGGTGTGCAGCGCCTGCGACATCGCCAAGGCGGCATCGGAGTTCTCGAGTGCAATGCGATCGAGCGCAGCGTGGCCGCGCCAATTGGCGATGTGCGGTTCGCGATTGGAGCGGCCCAGGCCGAACCCCAGCCAACGCATGCTGTCCGCCTGCGGAGCGACGTCCAATAGCGAATAGACGTGCGTGCCGAGCGGTGTGCGCGGCTGTCGGATTTGGATGCGCGCCCGCGTTTCTGCAACGCCGTTGCGCAGCAGCAGCGCGCTGCGGTCAGCGCGTGACATGATGATCGCAACGGCGTCGTCGGCCCGCGCTGGCTTGGACGCGATTGGCGCCCACCTGCCACCCGCAGCGGACGGCTCATGAGTAGCCGGCTGGGGTGTCGGTAGCGGTCCCCCGGCATGCGCGGCGACGTTCGGCATCGTATGCCGATCCGTGATGATCAAAAGCGCGCCGGGCTCCGTGATCGTGCTCAGCAGGCGGGCGAAGGTTGCCGGCACGCGGACGCAGTCGGGCGAACGGACCTTGAGGTTGACGGCGTGAAGCGCGGAGGCGGACCAGGCCAATTCTCGCATTTCGACCCGCCCGGCAGCTATGGGCTGAACTGCGGATTGCGCCCCGGCGCGCTGCGCGTTGAGCAGGAAAACGCCCATCGGGGTACGCCAGTCGGACCCGGTCTGGCAGGTCGAGATGCCGACGATCCGGCCGTTGCGATAGACGTGCAGCAGCCGTTCGGCGCGCGAAACGATGATGACGACGGGGCCGGACGTTGGCTGGGAGGGCTCCCATACGAATTGCCCAGGGCGCAGGCCCGTCCTGTTGACGAATGTCTTTGCCAGCGCCGGCTGGGCCAGCGGAATCAGCGAGGCGGCAATGCCAAACCCCAACACGTCGCGTCGCGAGAGCGCCATGTCACAATCTCCTGCGCGTGCGCCAGCCGGAGCACGACAGGTCCGGCGGTCAGAGACCACAGGGTATCCGATTCGCGCTCAACGCGTAACGGGGGCATTATGCCCTAAGCGATTGAGATGGCTATGATTCGTATGGAGAATTGGGTGCCCAGGCGCTCAACCCCGAGCGGAGACCGCTCGGGGGAAATGCCATATCAACGGCTCAGCGGCGCCGATGTTGCGGGCGAAAGCCGCCGGGAGGGCCCGACGGCGCAGGAGCGCGTGTGTCTTTATGACGGAAATTGATCCGGCCTTTGGTCAGATCGTAAGGCGTCATTTCAACAGTGACTTTATCGCCAGCCAGAATGCGAATGCGGTTCTTTTTCATGCGACCCGAGGTATAGGCTATCACCTCGTGCCCATTGTCGAGCTGGACGCGGCAGCGCGCGTCGGGCAGCACTTCGCTGACCACACCCTCGAACTCAAGAACCTCTTCTTTGGCCATAGGTCTCCCTTCAGCGCTAGAGCATCCAGCGCGTAGATACCCCGGTGCCTAAGGCCCCGAGGTCGACAAATGTAAAATCGTAGGCGTCGAAACGATTAGGAAACGCGCAAATTGACCGCTGAGGTCTTGCCGTTCCGGCCACGCTCGAGCTCGAACGAGATCTTCTGACCTTCCTTCAAAGTCGAGAGACCTGCGCGTTCAACAGCAGAGATGTGCACGAACACATCCGCCCCACCCTCTTCAGGTTGGATGAATCCATAACCCTTCTGGCCATTGAACCACTTTACCGTTCCAGTCGCCATGTCACTTCCCGCATATCAGGGGTAATGCCGATTTCGGGGCCTAGTCCCCGAGACCATCAAATTAACGCGTTGGGGATTTCGGTCTGTGCGGCGGACAGCCGCCTTGCAAATTGGCTCCAAGCGAATTCGATGCCCGTATATGAACCTGCTG
>JAEZBU010000059.1 GCA_023426855.1 Pseudomonadota bacterium
GCAGCCAAAAGTGCAACTTCAAGGTCCCAAGCCAACAACGGCTCGTCCTCAACGAGCAAAATTCTCAATCCTGCTAAAGCTTTCTGGGTCATACTGGAAAAGACCCATGAGCCGCTTAGAAGTTCCCCGATTCCGAACTTATCACGACCAATTTAAGCTCGAGCCACCCAAATGCCACAACGCAGACGACAGACATCCAGCCAGCGCTGCGTGCTAAGGCGTATCGGCAAAGACGATCATTCCCAGGAGATGTGAGGTGCGCGCGCCATCTTCGGAGATCGGGAGCACGACATACTCAAACGTGAGCGGAAGCCCGCCCTGCAGCGGCGCGCTGGCCCAGTCATAGCAACAACGCGTTTCGCGCACCGCTCTCCGGTAGGCGCCATCCAGCATTCGTAGAAATTCGGCCGGATCGCCGCGCCTCCCGACAGCGCACTGGAGCTTCTCCAAACGTTTCACCAATGCGGCACCGATCCAGGAAATTTCAAACAACGGCTCCTCGGGACTGCCGCCAACTGAGACAATGAAAGCATTTCCGGCGCCAGGCATCGTATCGAGATGGAGCTTGTCCAGGCTGGGCAAACTTCGCCCGTTTTTGAGCTGCGCCCATGAGCGGCGAACAGCCTGCAACTCGTAAGCCGCGGTCTGCGGCAGCTCATCACCACTGTCGCCAACCCTCATCTCTGCGGCAACGCATGTCGCCGGAACACTCAGGTGCCATTCGATTCCATGCGGCTTCCATTCCAACTGCGCATCGCCATCCAGGGCGCGGCTGACCATGGTCTCGACAACGGTGCTGCCAAACCCACGCTCCGAAGGCTTGGAAACCTCCGGGCCGCCGCTTTCCCGCCAATTCATCCGGAAGCGACGATGCCCATCGCGACTTTCAATTTCCCAGCCTATTTCGATACGTCCCGACGGCGTACTGAGTGCACCATGCTTGGAGGCATTGGTCGCCAGCTCATGCAGCGCCAAGCCGATGTTTTGAGCTGCCTCCGGCTTCAACGACACCAGCGGCCCTGACAGGACCAACCGATCCTCGGACCGATCCACGAACGGCGCCAACTGTGCCCGCACCAGTTCCATGACTGGCACACCACGCCAATCCTGATTGACCAGCAGATCGTGCGATTGCGCCAACCCTGCGACGCGCGCATTGAAACGAACATTGAAATCCTGAATGTCGCGGCTGGTGCGCGCGGTCTGCCGCGCCATCGCCTGTATCACTGCCAGCAGGTTTTTGGAGCGATGCGACAGCTCCCGCATTATAAAGCGCGTGTGATCTTCTCTGCGCTTTTGCTCAGAAATATCGCGAAACATCATCGATACAGCGATGATCCGCCCGTGGGCGTCGCGCATCGGCGAGGCACTGATCGAAACCGGCACGGAGGTGCCATCTTTGCGCCGTCGCAGAACTTCGCGCCGCACATCCTCGCCTTTGATGGCAGGATCGGAGATCCCACCAGGATCATCTCTACTACCTTCAATCATCAGGAATTCGGCCGGCTGCCCGATTGCCTCAGACGCGGTGTAGCCAAACATGCGCTCCGCCCCCGGATTCCAACTCCTCACCCGGCCATCTGGCGACGTACTGACAATCGCATCGGGAGCAAATTCGACGATCGCAGCAAGATGTGCCTGCACCAACTGCGCCTTTTTTTCTTCGGTTATGTCCTCACAAATAACGCCGAGCCCGGCGACCTCGCCGTCCACGCGCAATGGATAAAATTGCGCGACCCATATGCGATCGCCATTGGGTTGATCTGGCGTTGTTCCAGAAAATTCCAACCCTGTAATTGGCTCTCCAGTTTTGAGGACATGGCGAAATCGCGGCTCGATAATTTGCGAAACGCATGGCGCCATTTTCAGAATATGTTTTCCGAGCAACCGTTCGGCCGGCAACCCGATCATTTCTGCCAAGACCTGATTTATACGCCTGATGCGTAACCGACGATCAAGCAGGGCCAGTCCGATCGTCGCGGAATCGTATAACGACTGCAGCTCGTCCAAGCGCTCGGCGGTTTCCCGAAGCAAAGTTTCGCGATGTGCCTGCGACTGCTTTTCTTCGGTTATATCCTGATCAATACCTCTGGCGGTGCGTGCGCGGCCGTCCGGCCCCAACTCAACCGTCCCGCGCGAACTGACCCAGATCACCTCTCCATTTGGCCGGATAAACTTGAACTCGGAGACAAACGGCCCGCCTTGTTCCATCTGCATCAAGGCTTCGCTGCGAATGCGATCGCGATCCGTTTCATCGATATACGACCAGAATACATCCCGCTGAGGAGGATTTAGCGTTTCTGGAAATCCGTACAAAACCGCCATCTCCGGCGACCACTTCGCATCTTTGTTCTTAAAATCGTATTCCCAAACACCGGCCCCGGCAGCGGTCAACGCCAGGCGCAGCCGCTCCTTGCTCGTCCCCAGTTCGCGTATCGATGTTACGAGAGCCGCGCCGACACGATCGGCTTCGACAAGGCCGGTACGGGGCGCAACATCAAATCGTGTGTAATCGGGAATGTTGGTCAGAAATTGTATCGGCGCGGCGATGCGGCGCGCGAACAGCGCTGCCAGGCCGATCGACGAACAAATCAATATCACGGCCATTACCGCGAACCGTAGCCATTCCTTTCGTGCTACCGATTGCAGGGCTGCTTCAGGTACAGCCGCTTCAACGACCCAGTTTGTTAAACTCGACGAACGGATGGCTCTTATAACCTCCACACCATTTCTATTGATCCCCTTGGCCACTGGCACATTATGTTCAATCTGTTCGGCCGCCGACTTGGATACCAAACTGCCAATAGTCCCCTCGCCTTCAGTAGAAACGGCAATCAATCGGCCGCTTTTATCTGCGATGCTTACAGATGCTGTACGAGTGCCGAGATCCTTATCCAACAGCGGAAGCAATATTTCCGTTGGGATAGCCACCGTTAAGACATACCTGAATTGTCCCTCTACGATCACCGGAATCCGCACGCCGACCATCGGCTTAACGGGCTGTCCTTCATAAAATAGACCCGTTATTTCCGGCATGCCGGACTGAAGGACGCTTCTGATCAGCTCGATGTCATCAGGCGGAGGGTATGGCACCCCCGATGGCAAAGACGTGTTTGCGACCTGGGTGCCTTTGGCCAGATCGACTATAACCACCCAGCCATGAGAACCCTGCATCTCTCGGCTGCGTCGTTCAAAGCCCTCGTAATCGCCTGCTTGAAGCAGGGGCGATGAGGCCAGCGCTTCGCCGAGGCGCCAATACCCCATCATCTCGCGTTCCATATCGCTGGAGAGGTTGTCCACAGCGGCCAGAATACGAGCCTCTACGCTCGCGCGCTCAGAAGCCATCAATTGCCGAAGCGCCAAGCCGCCAAGTGCGATCGTAGGCAGAAGTATGGCCAAACACATCGCCAGGAGCAGCGCGGACAATGGCCAACCCCGCCGACGATCCAACCGCACCTCAGAGTTACCCACGATGCCCTCCAGGACACCGAGCACAGACGACATATGACACGGAAGGAGAGCGTTTTGGTTCCCGCCGTGTCGCATACCTTTATCTGGGTAACGAAATTCGCCTTGGCGAGCCCATGCGGCATGCGGACCTTGATCAAGCAAGCGTACTCGGGAACCAGGCGGCGGGCGTTTGCGTTTTTGCCTTAACCGGAAACTGTATCGGCAGCGGAAAAGAGCGGCATGACCTCCCCAACCAAGTCCATGACTGAAGTCTCGAGCGATGTTGCAGATAAGATGCAAGAGTTGAGGGATGAATTGACCAAGCTGAGTGGCCAAGTGCAAACGTACCTCTCGGATCGCGCTGACGACGTGAAAGAGGGCGCTAGCCAGGTAGCTGAGAATACTGGGGATCTCATTCGCGAAAATCCGCTGCCTGCAATCGGTATCGCGCTTGGTGTCGGTGTTCTGCTGGGCTTTATGGTTCCAAAACGCAAGCCCCGTTACGCCCGTCGCCACGACTTCGGTCGGCGAGCCAGCCGCGACATCAACCGCATGGCATCGAGCTTGAGTGATGCCGCGTCAAACCTGCGGCATACCATCGAAGCCAGCAGATCGCGTGCGCAGGATGTGGTGCATCGTGCCAGCGATCCTGCACTGTTCGAGCGCTTGGCGACCCTTGCGACGGGATTTCTGGAATCGTCGCGCTCGACGGCTTCGTCGGTGGCGTCAGCCGGTGAGAAGACGGCGCGCAAGGTGGCGGACAGCCTGGCGGGCGCAGGCCGCTAGACTGGAAAAGCGAAGCCCGGAAAAAGCGTTGGCTTTATCCGGGCTCATTATCAAGCAACATACTTGCAGGCGCTGGATGGGCTCAGTGCATCCAGAGACCGCCGGTCACGTTAATCGACTGGCCGGTCATGTAGCTGGATTCCTCGGACGCCAGGAACACCGCAACCCGGGCGATGTCTTCCGGAAGGCCAACGCGACCGACCGGGATGCCCGATTCACGCTCTTTCGCAGTTTTCAGTCCTTGTTCGATGGACTTCTTGTCTGCCTCGTCGCGCATGCGCGTGGCGACGATGGTGCCAGGGCAGATCGCGTTTACGTTGATGCCTTTCGGAGCCAGTTCCGCGGCCAGCGTCTGGGTGATGCCGATCACGGCGAACTTGGATGAGCAATAAGCGCCGTACGATGCCTTGCCGATCTTGCCGAACCACGACGCTGTATTGATAATGCGGCCGGAGCTGCGCGCTTCCATGTGCGGCACCACGGCCTTGCAGCCATAGAAGACGCCGTCAGCATTGATGCGATAGCACTGCTTCCAGTCTTCGATCGACGTTTCCGCGATGGTACCGACGCGGATGATGCCGGCGTTATTATACATGAAGTCGATCTTGCCGAACTTGGCGATGACGTCCTGGACGCTGGCATTCACCTGCTCCCACTCGCCCACATCGACCTGTGCAGCATAGGACCGGCGGCCTTCTTTTGCGACGAGTGCGGCGGTCTCCTGCACGCCAGCCAGGTCGATGTCGACCGTCGCGACATCGCAGCCTTCCTGGGCGAGACGAACCGCGATCGCGCGGCCAATTCCTGATGCCGCCCCGGTTACCAGAGCTACCTTACCGTCCAACTTGTACATGTTTCCTGTCCTCAGTGAATTTTCGTCGACGCAACCGGGCTCGCCGATTGCGAAGTCTTTCCCGCGTCGCTGTCCGAGCCGAACGCTGCATATTTGCCGGCGAGCCGGCCTGATGTCAGAGCCCAGCCGAGGTGATGGCCGTGGCCTTCCAGCAGCACGCCGCCCTGGCCACTCGATCCGGCGCCATACAGCCCCGGAATTGGCTGGCCGGTCCGATCCAGAATTTCAAAACGGGTCGAAATGCGTGGCGAGCCGTCCGTTATCGGAATCCAGCTCTTTGCCGGCCCCAGCACGTGGAATGGCGCCTGCCCGATCGGAGGCTTACCAGCCGGAAGTTTGGCGTTGTGCGCGTTGATCGTCTCGCGCAGTTGCGCAGCCGGAATGCCGACCTTTTGCGCCAGCTCTTCCAGCGTGGAAGCGCTTGCATAAACGTCTTTGCGATTGCGCTTGTAGTCGGCGAGATAGGCGTAAGCCACACCCGGCGCGGTCGAAATGAAGTTTGGCCAGGCCTCGAATTTCCGTGCGATCGCATCGTCCATGATGATGTACGCGACACGGTCTGGCTGCTTCGGAATTGCGAAATGCGGCTTGTTGTTTTCGTCGACGAACCGTTCGCCCTTCTTATTGACCAGGATGGCGCCTTCCTCGAACAGCTTGGGCGCCGGTGCCAGGAACGTCGTGACGAACATCATCAGAAACGGACGCAGCAGCCAGGACGGCATGTATTCAAGCGACCAGCGCATGAACAGGCCGACCGGCCGCCAGGGCGGGATCATCGCGATCAACTTGCGCGTTGGCGGCGCGACGAAGCGGATTTCGGGACCGAACACCACATCGCCATTGACCAGTTCGGCGCCAACCGACATCGCAAGGCGTTGCCCATCGCCCGTGCTGGTCTCGTTGATGCCTTCAATGTCGGCGCGATCCGCGGCGAGGTACGTGCTCTTCAGCTCCGGACTGGAACTATAATCGCCCGCTGCCAGCACGACACCGGAGCGCGCCATGAACCGCTGCGTCGTTCCTGCGACATCGCATGCAACGCCGGTCACGCGATTGCCGGCGCGAAGCAACTCGACAGCACGTGCGTTCGTGCGAACCTCGACGCCAAAGCGGCGCGCACTCTTTTCAAGATGGTAGATGTAACTGCGCGAATTCGGCAGGATGTTGTGCATGCGCGGCACGCGATGCGGCGGCTCGGCCATCGGTCCGAAGAACACGATGCCCATATCGGTCAGCCAATTGATCGTGTCGGGCGAATGCTCGACCAGCAAGCGGCGCAATTCGAGGTTATCCTTCAGATCGGGATCGTGGCCGGCTGCCTTGGCGAACAGAGCCATATCCTCAAAGTGCGCCTGAGGCGTATCGACGATGCCTTTCTTGGCCTGAAAGGGTGTCGAACTGGACGTAATGGAGCCAACGGACCGACCGGTCGTCCCACCAATCTGCGGGTTTTTCTCCAGCAGAATGACTTTTCGGCCCAGCCGAGCAGCTTCGATTGCTGCTGCCAGGCCTGCCCCGCCGCCGCCAACAACAACGACATCCGCTTCAGTTACCGACACTTGCTTCCACCCTTTTTGTTTCGCTCACGATTTCCCGCGCCGAAGCCTCGGCAGGCCATTGCGCCGCCGAGGCCTCCTGATAGCGCGCTCGTCTTATCCTTTGACGGCTCCTGCGCCCCAGCCTGCAATCAGATAACGCTGAACAGCCAGGAAGAAGAGCAGTGCCGGGATCGAGATCATGACGCCGGCGGCCATGACCATGCCCCAGTCGGTGACGGTCGACTCGTAAAGGTCCTGAATACCGACCGGGAGCGTCTTGAGGTCATCAGCGCCGATCAACACCCGCGCGAAAAGATAATCGTTCCACGCGACGATGAACGTGAAGATCGAAACCGCGATCACGCCCGGCAGAGCCAGTGGAAAAATGATACGCACCACAGCCTGTGGCCGTGAGCAGCCATCGATCATGGCAGCCTCTTCCAGATCCACCGGGATCGATTGGAAGAACGAGCGCAGCAGCCACATGCAAAATGGCAGGCAGAAGGTGGTGTACGCCAGGATCAAGCCCAGATGCGAGTTAGTCAGCCCTGCCTGGCGCATCATGATGTAGAACGGGATCACGATCATGATCGGCGCGAACATATAAGTGAACAGCATCACGCCAGCGATGAAATCGCGTCCTTTGAACATGAAGCGCGTGATGCCGTATGCCGCCAGACTGCCGACGATGATGGTGAGGAGTGTCGTACCGCCAGCCACGATCAGCGAGTTCTTGAAGTAGATCCAGAACTTGGTCTGCTCGAAAAGTCGCGTGTAGGCGGCGAACGTTGGCTCGCTCGTCCAGAAGGTTGGGATGGCCGTCAGGATTTCCCGATCCGGCTTGATGGATGTCAGAAACATCCACAGAAGCGGAAATCCGCACAGCATGACGAGAACGAAGGCTGCCGAATAACGGCCGACCCACGCGAGTGCGTTCGTGAGTCTCGGGTTCATGCGTTTTCGTCCTTACGGAAGGCTTTGAAATAGAAGATAGCGAAGATCGCCAGCATGATGAACATGATGGTGGACAGTGCCGCGCCCATACCAACCTGCAGTTCACCGAAGGACTTCGTGAACGTATAGATCGGCAGTGTGCGTACGAAACTTCCAAGACCGCCGCCACCTGCGAACAGGTAGATCAGGTCGAACTTCGTGAACATGAACATGAAGCGCAGCAGGATGATCACGAACAGCACGTCGCGAATCTGCGGCAGCGTCACGTAAATGAACCGACGCCAGGGACCGGCACCATCGACCATAGCGGCCGAATAGAGCTCCTGATCGATGCTCTGCAGCCGCGCCAGCACGCCGATGACCACGAATGGGAAGAACTGCCACGTGCTGACGAGGATCAGCGTCAACATGACGTTCGATGGATCGAACCAAACGATGGCCCTATCCATGAAGCTGGATTCGAGCGCGAATTTCAGGATGCCATAGCTGTCGTTGAAGATCCAACGCATCAGAATGACGACGACGATCGTCGGCAGCATGTAGGGAAACAGCGTCAAGGCGCGCACGAAACCACGGCCGACAAAAGTTTCATTAAGCAGCAGAGCCGCACCTACGCCGACGAGGATCTGAAAGAACAGAGAACCGAAGGCAAAAATGAAGCCAAGCTTCAATGAGCGCCAGAACTCTTCATCCTCGAAAAGGAAATAGCGGTAATTCTCCAGCCCGATAAACGTCTGGATCGGCATATACGCATGCTTGGAGTGCAGACTGATCCAGAACGAATAGCCGACCGGATACAGGATAAGCGCAGCCACCATGAGAACAGCGGGCGCGAGCAGCACGTAGCCCCACCAGTGCTCCGGCATTCGCCGTGGGCGAGGCTTGCGCATCACCCCTTTATTGGCGACCGGTTTTAAAACCTCCGGCGAGGTTGCTATTTCAGTTTGCTGCGTCATGGCACCGGGCAAAAATTGGACTTTAAAAGCTCTCCCGCATCAGGGCTTCAAGCCTGATGCGGGAGAGCAAGATCGGAAAGCGATGGAGTAGATTACTCCGTGCTTACCACTTCTTATAGCCGAGCTGGGTGATCAGCGTTTCGGCACGCTGCTGAGCGCGCTTAGCGGCGTCTTCCGGCGACCGGGTGCCGCGGACGACTTCAGTGACCATGTCGGTGAGAATGGTCGAACCAGCGATTTCCGCGATGAACGGCAGGTCGAGATCGCTCCACTCGGTGATCATGACCGGCTTCGGTTCGTTGTTCTCGATGACCTTGTGCTGAGCGTCCGTCCAGAAGCCCCACTTCTTGATATCCGGGATCGCCAGATATTCAGGATTGGTGCGCATGGACTTCGTGATCGGGAAGAAGTGAACCGGAACCGACTTGATGTACTTGATGTAGTTTTCCGGCTTGTAGAAGAACTTCAGGAACTCTGCAGCCTCTTCAGGATGCTTGGAGTCCTTGAAGATCATCCACGGCTCGCTGTCGAACTGCGTCAGGAACGACTTGCCAGACGGACCAATCGGCTTCGTATCGAAAACGCCGATATCGCCCTTGGCAACGAGTTCCGGAGCATACTGCTCGAAGTACCCGCTACCGCGGCCCCAACCCATGATCATGGCGGTTTTACCGGTGGCAAGATCAGCGAAGGTTGCGAGATAGTCGCGGCTCAGCCAATCCGGTGCCAGGCAGCAGTCGTTCAGTTCTTTCCAGAACTGCAGCACTTCAATCACCGGCTTTTCGGTGAAGGTCGGGCGGCCATTTTCTTCGAACAGGCGACCGCCGTTCGAGCCGACCCACATGTAGAGGTCTTCGTTCATGAAGAAGCCCGGGCCGGCGAGGCTCAGACCGTAGCGGCCCTTGCTCTTGTCGGTGAGCTTGACCAGCATGTCCTTGAATTCAGCGAACGTGGCCGGAGCCTTCTCGGGATCCAGGCCGGCGTCGCGGAACATGTCCTTGCGATAAACCATCAGATCGATGCCGACGGCGTGAGCAAGACCGTAGTAATTCTTGTCCTTCGGATTGTAGTCGAGCTTCTTGACCACGTCGAAGATGTCGTCCTCGCCGATCGACGCGATGACGTCGTTCAGCGGACGCAGAAGGCCCTTCGCCGACAGAGAGCGTTCAACATAGGTCTGGCCGTGAGCGGCCTCAGGGAACGCGCCCGATGCAAGCGCAGCCTGCATTTTCTTGTCGAGATCGCCCCAGCCGATCGCTTCCTGAACGACCTTGATGCCCGGATTTGCCTTCTCGAAATCAGCGATGATTTCGTCGACCGCAGCCTTCGTCGCTGCGTTCGGTTCGGTGTGCCAGATGTTGACGACCTTCTGAGCCTGAGCGCCAAAGCTGGCCCCCATAACCCCCACTGCGGTTGCCAATCCCAGCAACCATTGGCGTTTCATCATAGAATCCTCCCTTCCAATCAAAAAAGCGAAGCCAACTTCCGGTTAGCGGATGGCTTACATTGGTTTTTTCCAAGCTCGACAGACAGTGCTGAGGGCACGCGAGCCTAGTCTCCGATCAAGCCTTTCCCTACTTGCACGTAAGTCAGTCGGGTCGTACCATATCTCACGGTATCAGACACCGCAACGGCCAACGGTTGGTTGACGGCGCATGGATCAATAATGTGGCGCTCCGTCCAAAAATTGGTCATTACTGATGTTCCTCAAGCCTCGATGCTCGGGTAGCCGCCCCGAACAGCGCCGCGATCGAAGGTCGCCAGCCAACCGGAATATCAATGAAATCCACTGTGCAGAGGTTTGATCAGCCCCTGGCGACTAACGGTGCCAAAGCTCAGGAGAGTATGCGCGACCGTATCAAGGCCACCGCGACGGATCTGTTCGTCCAGCATGGCTATCGTGGCGTGAGCTTCGGCGACATCGCGACCGAGCTCGGGATCACGCGCGCAAATATCCATTATCATTTCGGCAACAAGCAAAACCTGCTGGACGAGCTTCTCGAAGAGTACGTCGAAGGCACGCTCGAACGCATGCGCCGGATCTGGAGAAACGAAACAGATACGTTCGCCGATAAGCTCGAAGGAATTATCGCATTCAATCGCGAGCGTTATCTACGCTTTAATCAAGGCGCCGACGTCGGCAAGCATTGGAGCTTGATCACCCGCATGCGCAATGACAGCGACGCGATCGGTGAACGGTCACGGCGCACGCTGCAGAAATTTGGCCTGACACTGTCATCAGACGTGAAAGCCGGGATTCAATTGGCCATCGCGCGCGGCGAGATGAGCAGCGATGTCCCTGTCGATCACATCGTCCTGCAAACCGTCAGCATCGTAAACGCAGCCGGAACGATCGCGCAGGACGCCGGCAATTTCGAGCGCTTGGATTCGCTTTATCACGCCTTCCTTGGAACCGTTCAGGCCGCCTACGGAGGCAAATCCAAACCAAAAGCAAAGGCCAAAACCAAAGCAAGGCGCCAGTCTGCGCGCCCGAATAATCAATCGCGCTAAAACAAACGCATTGGGGGAACTACAATGGTTAGAATTTTGGTATTGCAAGGCGCCAACCTGAACTGGCTGGGAATTCGCGAGCCAGAAGTCTATGGAAAAACCACGGCAGCAGAGCTCGACGAGATAATTCGCGAACACGCGCGCGCCAACGATTATGACGTCGAGATCGTCTACAGCAATATCGAAGGCGAGGCGATCGAACGACTTCAGGACGCCCATCGTCGCAATGTCGATGCTATCGTTTTCAATCCCGGCGGATTCTCGTACGCCGGCTATGCGGTGCGCGATTGCGTTCTCGGCATCAAGGTGCCGGTCATCGAAATCCACCTGACCAATCATTACGCGCGCAATATTCAGTCGGTCACGGCATCCGCCGCCAAAGCAGTCATCCTCGGCCTGGGCCTCGACGGCTATTATGCGGCACTCGACGCCGCACTACGCATGACGCGCAAATCATAAGGTTGGATTGACCGCCTCATTGCGCTTCGCCTTCGACATCGCAATCACCGAGACGATCTCGAACAGCATCTGCGCAGCCGCCTGAGCGGTTGCAGTGGTCGCGTCGTACTGCGGCGCGACCTCCACCACATCTCCGCCTATGATATCGAGGCCAGCCGCGCCGCGGATCAAAGCCATCGCTTCGCGCGGCGACAAGCCGCCAACCTCCGGCGTGCCCGTTCCAGGCGCAAAGCCCGGATCCAGAGAGTCGATATCGAACGTGATGTACGTGGGTCCGTCGCCCACCACATGACGCATGCGCGCGATCACGTCGTCGATATCCATGCGCATGAATTCCTCGGCGTGGATAACAGTCATGCCGCTGTCGTAGGAGAATTCCCACAAATACTCCGCATTCCCACGAATGCCGATCTGAATGGTGCGTTGTGGATCGAGCGCACCGGCCAGAACAGCCTCGCGGAACGGCCCGCCGTGATGGAATTTCGAACCCTCGAACGGTCCACCGGTATCGCAATGCGCATCGATATGGATCAACCCGACCGGCCGTTCACGACCGAGCGCCGTGAGGATCGGCAGGGCCATCGAATGATCACCGCCCACAGAGGCTGGCGCCACGCCAGCCGCATGTAGCTTGGTGTAAAACGCCTCGATATCTTCGTGACTTTCCGGAAGGCTGTAGCGGCTGCGAAACGGGATATCTCCAACATCCGCGATATTGGCGATGCTCGATGGCACGATGCGATGGACCTCGTGGTACGGCCCGACGCGTTCGATTTGCCGGACAGCGCGCGGGCCGCGCCGCGCGCCCGGGCGGTTGGTAACACCCAGATCCAAAGGCACCCCGATCAGCGCGACATCCAGGCCGCCGTAATCATCCAGCTTCGGCGCATCCAATCGCAGCGGCGCATCGAGAAATGTCGATATGCCTTCGTATGGCTTGGCGCGACGGTCAGCACTGGAAAACAGAATATCGACAACCTTCTTGAATTCCGGATCCAAGACGTCGCCAGCCGATGCAGTGCCATACTTGGCCCGCAAGCGTTCGAGATTTTTTTCATCCATAATCGCGCCTCGATCCGCAGATGCACAACCCTCGCAGTATACCGCCACCGGCATGAAAAAGCTCCCGGCCGAAACCGGGAGCTGAAACGGCATACGATGGCTTGCGCTTTACGCATCCAGAATCGCGACAATCTCGTGCGTTCGCGGATCGACAACGAGAATGCGATTGCCGACGAGCACGTAGTCATAGCCGCGATACTGCGGGACGATCTCAACAACCGCGATCGGTAGCGGGCGCAGCCTCACGTGCCGCGGCAAGTGTGCGCCGACGGCAATGGCGACATTCAAGTTGTCGACCCGCGGGCCGCCGCGCAGATTTTGCCGAATGCGCATACGCTGTTGGCTGGACAGGTCAGGCCTTACACCAACGCCGCCGCCGGCGCCACGCTCTCCTGAACCACCCGCTCTATCCTTGTCGCGCGCCTGCCGGCCTTGCTTGCCACCACGCTGCTCGTCGCGCCCCATGCGCTGATTGTCTCGCGACTGGCGCCGCTCATCGCTGGCGCGCGGCTGTCCGTCTTTCGACCGACGCTTATCGACGGCGCGACGGTCTGTTCCGCGCTGCTGGTCTGACGCACCGCGTTGCCGTCGCTCTGGAGCGGCGGCGCCATCTCGCCCGGTAGCGCCGCGCTCCTGCTGCATGCCGCCACCAGCGCCGCGCTCACGCATTGAGCCGCCAGGCCTGATGCCGCTGTCGCCGCCTCGTGGCCCCTGCTGCAGCCCGGGCTGACCACCACCACCACCACCGGGACCGCCGGCTCCTGGCTGCTGCTGTCCCGCTCCTCCGCCTTGCGCGTATGCTGCGGCACCGGCACTCGCCAATAATGCAGCCGAAGCCACCTGAGCGATTCTAAGGATTTTCATTAGGTTCACTCCGCTGGATATTTATCCTTGTAGAGGAAACAATTGCCAACCAGCGAGGTTCCTAAATTCCGCCCACCTCCAAGTGCGCGACTTCAGCACATAGACAAAACGCGCGTATCAGATGATACGCGCGCTTTAATTTGAATAAACAAATCGATTTAAGCGGAACGGGATTGATCGGTCGTCACGACGAACTGCTCCAGCGGCGTTTTCAGTTCCTTCGGAACGACTCCGTCTGCACTCGGCATACCAACCGCGATAATAAGAACGCGATGCACATTGAAACCGCGGCCTTTGACATCGAAAGTCCGCGTCTTTTCCACATAGCGCGCGAAAAGGAAGCGCCCCACGATACACCGCGGGACTTCGGCGCCCGCATTGATTTGCTGGAGCGCGTCTTCAAGTTGATCACCGCTATTCGACAGGGTCATGACGGCATCCACCTGCGAGGCATCATCGCAGGACAAACCGTTGGTCAGGAACAACTCGCCAATGGCAGTTTTCTCTGCGGACTGGGAATATTCCACACCCTGCACTTCCGCACTATCGTTCGGAAAAAGCTGCGCCGAAGCGCTGGCCGTGCAAAGGGACAAAGCCGCTACAGCGGCTGCGAGCGTCGAGAAGCGAAACGAACTCGAAACGGACCGGGCCACGCTTGATCTCCATTCAGCGTCATGCTTCGAGCAGGTAACTGTTTGCTACCGCTCCGCGTTCCATTTGGCGCTGAATGGACTGGTACAAAACCCGCTAGTGCGGCGCGAGCAGACAAGCTGACCTGCTGCAAATTCAATGCGTTGGGTCAGCTTTCTGCGGGCGTACAAGCAAGCCGGTTTTGCAAAGATTATCCGTTGCCAAGCACCGGGGTTGGCGCATCCTGCCGCAGCAGCTTTTCGGACTTCAGCTCTTCCCACAAGGCATTCGGGATCGCAACGCGCATCGATGCCAGATTGAGCCGGACTTCCTCACCCGAAACCGGCCCCGGGATCACTGCGGTGACAGCAGGATGCGCGAGCGGAAACTGCAACGCTGCCGCGGCCAGCGCCACATTATGGCGTGCGCAAACCGCCGCGATCTTCTCAGCGCGCGCGATGATCTCGGGCTCGGCCGGCTTATAGCCGTACATGGCACCAGGACGCGGTCCGCGCGCCAGGATGCCGGACGCGAACGGTGCACCGATGACGATGGAAACGCCGCGCTCCTGGCACATCGGCAGTTCCTCGTCGAGCGCCTCCTGCTCCATCAGCGTGTAAGGCATGGCCAGCAGGAAGAAGTCCATGTCGAATCGCTTCAGAAAACGCGGGATCATGCCGAGGTGATTAATACCGGCGCCGATCGCCTGGATCTCGCCGCCAGCCTTCAGGTCTGCCAGCGCCTGCCATCCCTTGCCATCTTCCAGCTCCTTCAATCGCGCCGCGATGCCTTCGTCCGTCAACTGATGGCGCAAATCGAGATCATGAATGAGAAGCGCATCGACGCGATTGATGCCGAGCCGCAGCAGGCTCTGCTCATAGGAGCGCATGATGCCGTCGTAGGTGTAGTCGAAACGGCGATCGAACGGCAGCCCGCCGACCCAGCGGCTATGGTGGAACGTGTCGGCATCCTTGGGCCGGAAATACACACGCCCGACCTTCGTCGTCAGAACGTATGACGCGCGCTGCTTGGTGCGCAAAACGCGACCGAAACGCATTTCGCTTTTGCCGTTGCCGTACCAGGGCGAGGTATCGAAATACGAAATCCCCGCATTGTACGCGGCCTCGATCGAGCCTTCAGCCTGATGCTCGCTGATGGTCTCGTAGGCATCGCCAAGGCTCGCTCCGCCGAAGCCGAGGCAGGTTACTTCCAGACTTGTCCGGCCAATCCGGCGTTTTGCAAAGGCATCCATTGGTTGCTGACCTCAAACCGCAGTGAACGAAAATGCAGTACCGCAACGGTGGAAATGTCCGACCGGATGCTTGGG
>JAEZBU010000013.1 GCA_023426855.1 Pseudomonadota bacterium
CAGCAATCTCTTGGTTTGGTCATCAGCGTGGCCCAGCGCTGCGCGTGGTCCAAGCGAGAGATCAAACGTCATGAAACGCCGCACCTTCTTGAAGGCGGGCGCCGCTGCCGTCGGCGGGTTGTCCGCCACTGCACCCGCGCTGGCACACTACCAACCCGCCGCCAATATGCGCGACCTGGATGATATCGGGGCCACCGTCAGCCGCATGCGCCGGCAGTTTCTTGAAAACTTCGACGCTGCCTATGTCGACAATGCCATCCTGCCCTATTTCCTCGTCAGCGTTTACGGCGGCGAACGTCTCGCCCTGCCCATGATCGGCACCGAACTGACCAAGGAAAATGCGCTGCCTTACGATCTGTGGGGCATGCTCAGCGAAAAATGGAAACCCGATCCCGATCAGGGTGTCACGGTATTTTTGCAAGGCCTCGAGAAACGCGGCCAGGATAACCGGCGCAAGCGCATCTACATGTCGGCCGTCACGCCGGATCTGTATCGCCCGATGTACGGCAACAAGGTCGTCGCGTTTTTCGACAAGCTGCTGGACAAACCAAATGCCGGCCAGCCGCTGATGACGCGTTATCTCGCCAGCTATTGGGATCTTTACTGGGATCTGCATCTGGGCGTGACAGGCGACGCCATCCCGCCGGAAGTCCGAAACATCGGCAACAGCTTCAATACCGTCCTTGCCTATCGCGATCCCACCCAGAAGATCGTCTACGACAACTACATGCAAGTGCGCGCGAACCTGCCTTTCCTGAAATCCTGGATCAGCGACCGCTTGGCCGACATTCGCAGCGGGCGAGCACCCAATCCGGAAATGACATTCGGCCACTACTGGATGAAGAACGGCGAGGACGGCCCGAACTTCCGCCAACGCGATGTCGTGTTCGAATGCTTCCACAATTTCGTGGCGTTCAGCCAATGGGGTAACACGCTCTACAACATCATGCTCCTGCTGAGCGAGAATGCTGGTGATGCCGACGTCCAGGCCAGCTTCCACAAAACCATGGAAAGCAATTTCGATGATCCGGCCGGCGCTGCGTTCTCGCCGCTGGAATGCTTCGTGATGGAGCTGTTCCGCACGATTACGCCGAACGGCGGCAGCATATCCGCGATGTCGGAGGTCCGCCCGCCGCCCTTCAATCGGCACGGCTACGTTATCACCCCCCATGCCGCGACCAGCATGGATCCGCGGCACTGGAAGGATCCTCAAAAATTCGATCCTGGCCGCTACGCTTTTGTTCCGACCTCACATGAGATCACCGAGACGCGCGCCGAGCAGATCGGCTTTGTGCGCTGCCCGTTCGATCCCACATCGTTCCCGGTAAAAGACGGCCGCAACGCAAGCTTGAATAACAGTGCGTTCGGCACGGTCTATGGCGTGGCCGATGGCCGACCGATGCCGGTTTGTGATTATGCCGGATTTGCGCCGTTCGGATTCGGCTACCGCAGATGCCCCGGCGAACAACTCACCATCAATGTCGTCGAGGACTTTCTGCGCAAGATCTGGAACAACAAGATTACGTTTTCCAAACTCGACCTGACCAATGCGGCGCTGGTTCCAATCGGTCCGCGGACAGTCATCGGCGACAATATCGGTTTCAATATTGATAGCTGAAGCCGAACCGACAACCCGGCGCGCAGCCTAGTGCCCGTTGCCGCGCTCGCGACGGGCAAGCTCGACCATTTGCCCCATCTTATCGACATACGCGATGCCGATCGCAGACAAAATGAACGTCACATGGATGATGGTCTGCCACATCACGCCAGCCTCGGTCAGTTTGGCGCCTTCGCTGCCGAGATTGCCGGCCTCGATGAATGTCTTGAGCAAGTGGATCGACGAAATGCCGATGATTGCCATCGCGAGCTTGATCTTCAGCACGCTGGCATTGACATGATCGAGCCATTCCGGCTGATCCGGATGGCCTTGCAGCTTCAGGCGTGAAACGAACGTCTCATAGCCGCCAACAATCACCATGACGAGGAGATTGGAGATCATAACCACGTCGATCAGCGCAAGAACCAGCAGCATGATCTGCTGCTCGGTGAACGTGGTGGCATGCAGCATCAGATGCCACAGCTCTTTCAGAAACAACACGACATACACGCACTGCGCGACAATCAAGCCGAGATAAAGTGGAACTTGCAGCCAGCGCGAGCCGAAGATCAGCGTCGCCAGAATGCGCAAAGGGTTCGTTTCTACAGGGCTGGTCATGCTGGTGCGGGGATGTTGCGTGGGAGGTGTTCATTGCGGCCGTCCTCGCCCGGCTACGCATTCTTCAATGCGCGTTGCCAGACGCTGAGAGCACTGCGCAATAGCATCACCGATAGTCATGTGAAAGTGGGGAAGAACGACAGCGGCACCATGCTGCAGGGGGCCATCCGACGGCACATAATCAAGGCATGGAAAGGGCGGAAACGGCCGGTACAGGGAGCATGCACGCAGGGCACGTGCACAACCGGCAGTTTCCGCCTTGGATCGGGCACGTGTCTCCCCGAAGCCCGATCGCTAAACCCACCCCATCACGCCGTCAGTTCGCAACCTGTTCAGGAGGCTGTCCCTGATCGGACGTTTGCATCCAGCTCAAGGTCGGCAAGCTGACGGATGAACCATCGACATTATTGAGGATCCACACGCCGCCGAGCGCCACGGCACCGGCCAGCGCGATGCTCGGAAGCGTACCAACCAGCGCGATCAGCAAGGTGGCGAACGCGGTCAGGATGCGCGCACCCGCAGCCCACAGTTCAAGCGCGGCCTTGATCAGCGCGAACGCGACCGCAGCGGCGATGATGATGAGAAGAACCTGCTTCCAGAGCGGCCAGCTCTGCCATGGTACGCTCGTCAGCGTGGTGATCTGACCGACCGCCCACGTCCACACGATTTCGATGAACCTGAAGATTGCAGATACGCCCTGCTTTACAAAGTCCAGAAATTGATCGAACGCGCGTTCCATAGTGCACCTCCGAAAATCGCGACAGGCAGCGCATGCGCCGCTGTCTTTCCGAATGGTGAACGCCGATGCATCGCTGCGCGTTCCCGAACAAAAGGTTGTACAGGAACGGTCTCGCGACGGCGGAGCGCTGCAAAATCAGCTTTGCGCGGCCCGGGATGTCGCAGTGGCAATACCGGCACCGATCAACAATGTGCCGCCAGCCTTATTGAACGTGCTGATGACGCGCGGATTGCGCACCAGCGCGCGGGCACGCGCCGCGATAAGGGCGTATCCGAGCACATTGAGGAAGGCGAGTGTCAGGAATGTCGCCTCAAAGATCAGCATTTGCGTGAGAAAGTCGGCCTTCGGGTTCAGGAATTGCGGCAGAAACGCAACGAAGAACATGATGCCCTTGGGGTTGAGCGCGGTAACAATCCACGCATGGCCGAGCATCTTCAACTTGGATGATTGATCCGTGCGCGGTTGCGCATCAAGCGCTCCGCCGGCACGCCACAGCTTGATGCCGAGCCAGATCAAATAGGCGGCGCCGACCCATTTCAGTACCCCAAACAACGTTGCCGACGTCGCCAATAGCGCACCGACGCCGATCATCGACAGCGTCATCGCAGTGAAATCACCGAGCGCAACGCCGACGGCCATCGGAAGCGCTATGCGCAATCCTTGCCCCAGCGCGTAGGACACGACGAGGAGAATCGTCGGTCCGGGAATGACCAGCAGCACGATGGATGTCCCGACAAAGGCCAGCCATGTTTCGTAGGTCACGACAATGAACTCCAATACTCAGTGATCGAAGCGCGCCAAGAACCGCGCCGAGGACGGCACACAGCGCCTCAATAGCATGCCGGTCGCCGCTGCATCTAGCGCTTCGCACTTTGGGGACGAATCACATAATCGGTTAGTATTAGGGAATCTATTTGGATTTCGGGGGCGGTATTGCGTGCGTTCGCGGCTTCGGGGGGAGCATGCAATTCATCACGCGTGGACGCTGTGCCGCGATCGTTGTTGCCATTGGCGGCATGATGGTGCTTGCGCCGAGCGCCACCGCTGAGCAGCCCTCATCCAATCTGGCGCCCAAATGGACCCCCTGGGTCGAATTCGGCGGCTTCTATGGCTCGGACGAGACCAGCCGCGGCGAAGGCGTCGTATGGGCGCCGTTTGCCCAAGGCCAGACCTCGCTGGTGTTCGGCGAAGCCCGTGGCAAGATCTTCGAGAACGACATGCGCGAGGGCAACTTCGCGCTCGGCTACCGCCAGATGATGGCCGGCGGCTGGAACCTCGGTTTCTGGGGCGGCTACGACGTGCGCCGCAGCACATTCGGCAACAACTTCCATCAGCTCGCAGGCGGCATCGAGCTGCTCAGCGACCGCTGGGACTTCCGCGCCAACGCCTACCTACCACTGAATGACCGCGAGAACGCCTTCAACACAACCACGATCGCGCCGATCAGCTCGATCGTCGACGTAAGCGGCCCCAACATCGGTCTGATCACCACAGTAACTGCCACCACCACCAACATGGACGAAGTGGCTCTGTGGGGCTTTGACGCCGAGATCGGCACCAAGCTGTTCGCCACCTCTGACGATCTGCCTGGCCCGCGCCACGAGCTGCGCGTCTATGCCGGCGCCTTCCATTTCGATCATTCCGATCTGGCCCAATCGGTCACCGGCCCGCGACTGCGCGCGGAATGGCGCGTCGACAATCTGATAGACCAATGGCGCGGGTCGCGGTTGACGTTGGAAGCGGAATACTCGCACGACAAGCTGCGTGATGATCGCGTCGAGGTCGGCGCGCGTCTGCGGCTGCCGTTCGGCGACGGCGGCGTGGGCTCAGCACCTCGCCTCACCGCCCAGGAGCGGCGTATGGCGGAAGGGCTGGAACGCGACACCGACATCGTCACCAACACCAAGGCGACCTCGACGGCTCCTGCAACGACCGTCATCAACGAAGCTGCCGAAGACGCGGAAACCGGCGTGCGCTTCGACCGCGTCGTCACCATCGACGCAACATCGAACCTGACCACCACCTCCAGCACGGCCGGCGCCAATTCGCTGATCATTGCAAACGGAAGTGCCGGCGACTTCATCGGCAATCACACCATCCAGGGCGACCAGACGCTGATGGGCGGCGGCTCGACAATCCAGTTGCGCGGCGCCACTTCGGGCATCGCCGTCGATTTCACCGCTGCCGGCAGCCGGGCGAACCTCACGAGTTCATCAGGCATCACCGTGACGATCGGAGGCAACAACGTCCATCTCGCCCACATCGATGCCGCATCCGATTCTACATTTGGACATGTTGTTGTTGCGGATTCCCGCTCTAATGCGGTGATCACTGGCCTGAATATCACTGGCGGATTCGATGGATTTCATATGACCGGTTCGGATGGCAGTGTGCGCATCCAGGACACGACGATATCAGACGCCTATGATGACACCATCCAGGTTGCGGGAAACAATCAATCACTCAGCGTCAGGAATTCAACACTGAGCAATTCCGCCTATGGCGTCTATTTGACGGCCACGAACAGCACACTGGATTTCGACAGTATCAGGATTGAAAATATAGCATTCTATGAGTTCCTACTGAGTTCGGCGGGAGGAAACGCCCTGACCCTGAACAACTCCGAATTAGTCGGACCTTTCCACCATTATGAGCCCTTCATCATTGGCGACAACATGGTTATTTCCGGCACCAATAACACCGCGACGGTTCCAGCTCCGCCGTCTGCAATATGTAGTTCCACCGGACTATGGTCCGGCTCATTCGAGCTAAATGGTACCACATACACAGCAGCGGACTGCTGACGTTCCCCAGGGCGCGCCGTGGCTGAGGCCGACGAACCTGCGAAAATCGTGGACGCGCGCGGCAACTGACGATATCAACCCGCCCCTGACGGACACCTCAGCGACGGACTTGCCATGACACCAGCAGAAATCAAGCGCTACCTCAAAAGCATCCAGCAAGCTGCGGAAGCGGGCGATGTCGAACGTGTCCAGCGATTGAAGTTCGACCTTTATGAGACCCTGCTGGAAGCCATTGCCGAGGAAGCCGTGCTCGATACGCAGGCCGCAGCCGAACTCGCGCTGTCGTCTGACGAATGAAGCGCGAAATCATTGCAGGGATGTGCTGGCGCTGGAACGCTGGGGAAAAACTGTCGGTTCCTTAGCGCGCAACGAGTTTTGTTGCGACAGGGATCAAGCAACAGTGCAGGAGCGAATTGCCGTCAGTCCAAGGCGGTAGTCCGCTTACCAGTTCGTCCACAACAGCGTCAGCCCGGACACCAGCAACAGCGCCATGATGACCTGCTGGTAATTACGATCGCCGAGCCTCAGGTAAAGCCGCGCACCGAGCCAGGCGCCAACCAGCGTACCAGGCAGCGCCGCCAGAAGCGCGATGCCGACATCCCTGGTCAACAGCCCCGACACGGCGTGATTGGCCAGCGCGAATGCCAGGATCGCAAAGTTGAAGGTTTGCAGGACAGTCCGGCGATGTTCCTTGCCCCAGGCGCGCACATCGCACCACACCACCAACAGCGCGCCCGAAAGACCCGCGAGCCCGCCAAGCACGCCACCGCTGAAGCCGATCGCGCCATCGGCGATGCGGCCCCCGAAAGCGTTCCCCGCCCCGGGCTTCTTCAACAGCGCATAAGTCGCGTAAGCGGCAACCACGAACCCGACAACGATCTTGAAAAGACGCGGATCAATCATTGGCAAAAGCCATGTGCCTATCGGCACGCCGATCAATCCCGGCACGACGAACGGCGCGACGAGGCGCCAGTCGAACACCTTGCGCAGCAGCGGAAACATCTGGATGTGCGAAATGACCGAACAGGCAATCACCAGCGATGAGGCGACTGTCGGCGGTATGGCGTAGAGCCAGATGCCCATCGCCGTCAGCGCCGTGCCGAACCCGGTCAGGCCATTGACGAAGCCGCCCGCGAGCGCGCCCAGCAGGACGATGACGATCTGCTCCAGTCCCATGCCTGCTTGCCCCCGCTGCCGTGCCCCCGCACCGGCATGATCGAACTATGCGCTGCCGGCCTTTGCGCGCGCCAGCACACGCTCCGCCCGCGTCAGATGCGGACGGTCGTACATCTGCCCGTTGAGGGAAATCACACCGGCTTCGGGCGAGGCCGCGAACATATCCACGATGCCCTGCGCGCGTTCGATCTCGGCGGCGCTTGGCGTGAACGCAGCATTGATGATCGCCACCTGATCGGGATGGATCGCCATCTTGCCGGTGAAGCCATCACGCGCAGCCGTCGTCGCTTCGCGCTTGAGGCCGTCGCTATCGCGAAAATCGATGAACACGGTATCAATTGGTTGGGCATTCGCTGCCACCGCCGTGAACAGGCACAAATCGCGCGCCAGGCGATAGGGCGAGGTGAAAACGCCATCCGCATCGCGCGTGGTCGTGGAGCCGAGTTCGGCAGACAAATCTTCCGCACCCCAGGTCAGCCCTTCCAGCCGCGCGCTGGCATCGACGAACGATGCCATGTTGAGCACGGCCAGAGGCATCTCGGTAGCAATCGCGATGATCCGCGTCGCGTCCTGGGCCAGGTCGTGACGTTCCTCGAGCTGCCCCAGCAGCAGCGATAGATGGTGTACGTCGTCACCCGAACGCGGCTTCGGCAGCATGATGCCGTCCGGCCCCGCCTGCATCACGACATCCAGATCATCCTGCCAGAAATCGCTGAGCAGATTGTTGATCCGCACGTAAAGGCGAGGACGCTGTTGCTGCGGTTTCACGGATGCAACGAAATCGCGCGCCATCTCGCGCGCCACCGGCTTGCGGTCAGCAGCAACCGAATCCTCCAGATCGATCAGCAGTGCGTCGGCGCCGGACGCCGTGCCCTTCGCCAGCTTGCGCTCGCTATCGGCGGGGACGAACAGAAGTGAGCGCATATCAGGCGTCCTTCGGCTTCTTGCGCATGAACGCCTGCCGCCGGCATTCGGCAACCAGATCGCCGTGCTGATTGTAGGCGCGATGGTGAAATTCGACGAGGCCGGCATCAGGTCGCGATTTGCTCTCGCGCTTGGAAGCCACCTCGGTCTTCACACGAATGGTGTCGCCATGAAACACCGGCTTACCGAACTTCACCTCGCTCATGCCGAGATTGGCAATCGTCGTGCCGATGGTCGTGTCGTTGACCGAAATGCCGATCATCAGCCCGAGCGTGAACAGGCTGTTGACCAGCGGCCTGCCCCATTCGGTAGTGGCGGCGAATTGATGGTCGATATGCAACGGCTGCGGATTGAGCGTCAGGCAGGAGAACAGCGTATTGTCCATCTCGGTCACGGTTCGCCCGATGGCGTGCTCGAAGATGTGACCGACCTCGAACTCCTCGAAATACAATCCAGCCATGGCCGTTCCTCCGCAATTCAGTAGCGGAACTGTTCCGACAGAATGCGCTCGTCCAGGCTGTGGCCCGGATCGAACATCATGAACAGCTCGTGCTTGCGCGCCTCTTGCACGTCGACGGAGATCACATGCCGGGTTTCGGCGTGATCGGCGACGGCGCTTACGGGGCGCTTTTCGTGTTCCAGCACCGTTATGCGGATATGCGCTTCGTTGGGCAACAGCGCGCCACGCCAGCGGCGGGGACGGAACGGACTGATCGGCGTCAGCGCGAGAAGCTGTGCGTTGATCGGCAGGATCGGGCCGTAAGCCGACAGGTTGTAGGCCGTCGAGCCAGCCGGCGTGGATACCAGCACGCCATCGCAGATCAATTCCTCCAGCCGCATCTTGCCGTCGATGGAGATCTGCAGCTTGGCTGCCTGATGGGTCTGGCGGAACAGCGACACTTCGTTGATCGCCAACTCGCTGTACGTGTTGCCGTGCGCGTCGCGGGCTGTCATGACCAGCGGATGGATGCGGCTGATCTCGGCACCGGCGAGGCGGGCAAGCAGGTCGTCCTCCCGGTATTCGTTCATCAGGAAGCCGACCGAACCGCGGTTCATGCCGTAGATGGGGATCTGGTCGGACAGATACTTGCGCAGCGTCAGCAGCATCAGGCCGTCACCGCCCAGCGCGACGATGGCATCCGCGTCCTGCACTGGCGCGTTGCCATATTGGCTGGTCAGCCGTGCCATCGCCTCGCGGGCTTCGGTATTGTCACTCGCGACGAACGCGATCTTCTCGAATTTCCGCTTCGGCTTTGGCATGCTGTGAATTCAATTCTCATCCTGGGCCGGTCCATCCGGCGCGCGAAAGGCTCGCTCAAGTGCAGGAAAACGACAAGGCCGTTCTTATCTATGCGACGTTTCCGACGGCGGAGATCGCAGAAACCATCGGCGGCATGCTGGTCGACCAGAAGCTGGCGGCGTGCGTCAACATATGGCCGGGTATGACCTCCATCTATATCTGGCAAGGGCAGCGGCAGCGCGACAACGAAGCCGTCATGGTTATCAAAACCCGTGAAACGCTGGCTGATTCAGCGATCGCCGAGGCCAGACGGCAGCATCCATACGACAATCCGGCCTTCCTCGTGTTGCCTGTCGTATCCGGCTCGCAGGACTTCCTGGGCTGGATTGCCGAGCAGACCGCCGCTAAAGGGTAGCCCGACCGGATCATTGAAGGCCGGCGTTGAGATAGGGAGAGCGTCATGCAGCATCAGCTCAATCCGCGGCTCGCTGAGGAGTTGCGGCGCGTGGCCGTTGTGCCGGTGCTGACGATCGACAAGCCCGAGACGGCGCTGCCGCTGGCCAGAGCGCTCGTCGCCGGCGGGCTCAACATCTTGGAAATCACACTGCGCACCCCGGCCGCGCTGGAAGCCATGCGGGCGATCGCCAAGGACGTACCGGGTGCCCTGGTCGGCGCTGGAACGGTGCTGACGCCGGAGCACGGCCAGCAAGCCGTTGCGGCAGGCGCGCGGTTTCTGGTCTCCCCCGGCATGACACCGCGCCTGCTGGAGGCGGCACAGGGCTGGAACGTCCCGTTCCTGCCGGGCGTCGCCACCGCCTCGGAAGGCATGGCGCTGTCTGATCTCGGCTACAAGGTGGTGAAGTTCTTCCCGGCCGAACCGGCGGGCGGCGTTGCAGCATTGAAGGCGCTTGGCGCGCCACTGCCCGGCATCCTGTTCTGCCCAACCGGCGGCATCGATCTGGCCAAGGCGCCGAACTATCTGGCCCTGCCCAATGTCGTCACCGTTGGCGGGTCATGGGTCGCGCCCGCAAAGGCCATCGCTGCCGGCGATTGGACCGCTATCGAAACGCTGGCGCGGGAAGCGGCCGCC
>JAEZBU010000108.1 GCA_023426855.1 Pseudomonadota bacterium
AACGGATGGTTCAAATCGGGACGAGGTTTGACATGGCACTGTACGAAAATGGTCGTAGCCGCCGTATTGTCCTGACCGTGTCGGCGATGCTCATGATAATGGCATCTGGTCCTGCTATTGCGCAGCACACCGATTCAAATACGACCAGCTCGAACGTCCAGGCTCCCCAGGATCCACCTGCCCCTGGCGCTGAGGCGCCGACCGAAGGGCAGGCCGGAAACGCACCGTCCGACGCCAGACAGCCAGCAGGCCCTGGCTGTAAGTTGCAGAACCCCACGAAACTCGATCTGATCGTCTAGAGTCGTTCCGACTTGGATTGAAACATCTGAGTGCGCACCCCAACCAGCGTCTGCCCGGTGGGGAGAGGGCGGAGCAGCACTGCTGATGTTGCAACCCCTCACCCGGCACTTCGCGCCGCCCCCTCCCCACGGGAGAGGCGAAGAGCGTGTTTCGCCGGTGAGCGTTTCCGACGCTAGGGTCCTTCCGATTCAGATGGAAACGGAAACGTCAACCGAACCACAGTTGTCATCCCGGTGCTTGTCACCGGGATCCATCCAACTGCACGTGTCGACGCCAGCCGTGAGATAGATCCCGGGCACAAGGCCCGGGATGACCAGCAGGGGACAATATTCAACCTAAATCGGAAATGCCGTAGCTGCCCGATGCTCACCGTACCGGGCAGCAAATGCGTTTCAATGCGTGTTTGATCTTCGGTGAATTGATCTGCCGGTATTTTGAAATACGGCTGCGCCGAAAAACAGTCCGCGCAAATCAGCCGAGCTTCATAACCTGGATGATCGCCGGCCCAAGAATCACGATAAACAGCACCGGCAGGAAGAATACGATCATCGGCACGGTGAGTTTTGGCGGCAATGCGGCAGCCTTCTTTTCGGCTTCCGACATGCGCATGTCGCGGTTTTCCTTCGCCATCACACGCAAAGCCGCGGCGACGGGCGTGCCATAACGCTCCGCCTGAATGAGCGCCGTACACACGGCCTTTACACCTGGAATGCCGGTTCGCTTACCGAGGTTTTCATAAGCCTGGCGCCGCTCCTGCAGATAGGACAGTTCGGCCGTGGTTAAGCTAAGCTCTTCCGCCAATTCCAAGGATTGGCTGGAAATCTCTTTAGCCACCTTTCCGAATGCAGCTTCCGCCGACATACCTGCCTGGACGCAGATCAGCAGCATATCGAGTGAGTCCGGAAACGCTTCCTTGATGGATGTCTGCCGGCGCTGGATCATGTTTTCGAGAAACATGTTCGGCAAATAGAAACCGAGAAATCCAACGCCGAGCGCCATCATGAACTTAATCGCGGGCGGATACGTCAGCTTCTGCATGACGACGAACAGATAGAGCAACGCCGCGATCGTCACGATAATGGGCATGACCACGCGAAAAAACATATAAGCGACGAGCGGCGCCTGGCCTCTAAGGCCAGCCATCTTCAGCTTGGTCTTCAACTCGTCTGTCTCGAAAATCGAGCGCAGATTGAGGCGATCGACGAGACGCTGCATGAAGCCCTTGGGCGTCTGGCGCAACCGCCCAACACTATCCTTGCCCTGCTTCATGTCGGCGATCCGCGCCGCGCGCATTTTATCGCGCTCGGTCGCCATGACGCGCATGCGCTGAGACATGCGGTCCCGGTTGAGGATCGGCATGACGACCGTCAGTGCAGTGGCGAACGCCGCGATAGCGGCCGCCATCATGACCAGGAGCTGCGGGCGCACGACCGCTTCAATAAAGTCCATCATGACAACGCCTCCTCGTTCACGATACGCCCGCTTTCCTCAGTAAATCAGTACTTGAAGTTGATCATTTTCTTCATGACCAGCAGTCCCATCGTCATCCATGCGGCCGCGACGACGAGCAGGAACTGGCCAGTCTTGGTGGTCCAAAGAAACGCGATGTAAGCTGGCGTCGTAATGTAAACCAACGTCATCACAATGAATGGCAGTGCACCGAGCACCGCCGCCGAAGCCTTGGCTTCTGCCGAAAGCGCCTTCACCTTCGCTGCTAGATTCTTGCGATCGCGCAGCACACCGGAAAGATTGCCGAGCGCTTCTGAAAGGTTGCCGCCTGCCTGCTGCTGAATCGCAACCACGATGGCGAAGAACTTCACCTCTGGCAGCGGCACGCGCATGATCATGCGATCGAAGCATTCGCCCAACGGCACGCCGACGCGCTGCTGATCGATCAGCTCGCGGAACTCCTCACCAACCGGCGCCGGACTTTCGCGCGCGATAATGGCAAGGCAGTCATTCAGCG
The DNA here is from genome assembly GCA_023426855.1 of Pseudomonadota bacterium. GTDB lineage: Bacteria > Pseudomonadota > Alphaproteobacteria > Rhizobiales > Hyphomicrobiaceae > ZC4RG25. Next base: position 2,267 of record JAEZBU010000108.1, read on the forward strand.
GCAAACCTGATTTCACGCCGCGAACGATGACGTCAATGGCGTTGGCGAATTCATCGGTGAACTTACTATGCCGACGTCTCATCATCCGGTTCAGGATCCAGCGCGGCAAACCAAATGCACCAACGAAAAGTGCAGCACCTGCGGTGACGCGCGGCAGATTGGGAAATAGGACCAGAACGATGGCCGCCGCGATAATGCCGGTGACAGCACTGGCGATCCAGTACGCGCGCGGCGTCATGTCGAGTCCCGCACGCTCCAGGCGCAGACGCAGCGTCAGCTTTTCCTTGGCTTTCTGGCGCGCTTCCAATTCCTTCAGCGTATCGGCAACGGCCTTGCGGCGATTGGAAATCTGTTCGGCCTGCGCGTTGCGCGCCACGCGAACAGTTTTGTTTTCCGTCACCGTTTCGAGGCGCCTTTCGGCCTGCCTATCACCGGAAAAGAGCGGAAACAGCAAAGCATACGCCAAGCCGCCGACGGACAATGCCGCCAGCAACATGATGCCAAGCTGGAGTTGTTCAGGCTCAAGCATGGGCAGCTCCAAGCGGATTTCCGTGCTGATCCGCCACTTCCGCCGCGCTCAATGCCGCCGCGAGGCGATTATGCTCGCCGTAATAGGAAGCCCGCTCCCAGAACCGCGGACGCGCAATACCCGTGGAACGATGCCGTCCGAGGATCTTGCCCGAGCGCTCATCCTCGCCGGTGATCTCGTAAACGAGAATGTCCTGCAGCGTGACGACATCCCCCTCCATGCCGAGGACCTCGGTGATATGCGTGATCTTGCGCGATCCATCACGCAGGCGCGACGCCTGCACGATAATATCAACCGAGCCCGTGATCATTTCGCGGATGGTTTTGGTAGGCAGCGCGAAACCACCCATCATGATCATGGATTCCATACGGCTGATGGCTTCGCGCGGGCTGTTGGAGTGCAGCGTGCCCATCGAACCGTCGTGGCCTGTATTCATCGCCTGCAATAAGTCGAAGGCTTCGGGGCCACGGACTTCGCCGACGATGATCCGTTCCGGACGCATACGCAGACAGTTCCGAACCAGATCGCGCATGGTGATCTGGCCTTCGCCTTCAAGATTCGGCGGGCGGGTTTCAAGCCTGACGACGTGCGGCTGCTGAAGCTGCAATTCGGCCGAGTCTTCGCAGGTGATAATGCGCTCGTCCATGTCGATGCAGCTCGACAGACAGTTCAGCAGTGTCGTTTTGCCCGAACCGGTACCGCCAGACACGATAACGTTGCAGCGAACGCGGCCGATGATCTCCAGCAATACCTGGCCTTCCGGCGAAATCGAGCCGTATTTGCCGAGTTGCTCAAGCGTCAGCCGATCCTTCTTGAACTTACGAATGGT
>JAEZBU010000017.1 GCA_023426855.1 Pseudomonadota bacterium
ATATCACGCCTTTGGCACACGTTGGCGGCAGGGCCAGCGAGCGTCAAGGCGCCAGCCACGATATCCCAAAGCGGCAGGGAACACACGACATGCAAGGGCAGGAGCTCGATACGCGCCGGCGGCGTGCCGCTTATCGCGCCGGCCATCGTGGCACCAAGGAGATGGACTGGCTGCTCGGCCGGTACGCCGACGCGGTGCTGCCGACCATTTTACCGGCGGATCTTGAGTTGCTGGAACGCTTCCTGGCTCTGCCGGACCCTGATCTGCATCAGTGGCTGCTGAACCCAAAGCTGGCCCAGAATCGCGAGTTTGATGGGCTCATCGCCGCGGTGCGCCGCTTCCACGATCTCGACGCCCTGCAACAGAATCAGATTTGAACCGGCCCGGCCGGTCCCTGGGATAGTGATGGATTCCGCAGTTCGACATGACATAACCCTGTCCGGTGCGCCGGAAGGGCTCGACGCCCTGGTGCTGGCGCGACTGGCGCGCGAGGCCGTCACGGCGTCCGGTTCCGGCATGGTGCTGCATATCGCGCGCGACGACCGCCGGCTGGACACATTGCAGAACGGCGTCGCGTTCTTCGATCCCACCGTGCGCGTCATCGTGTTTCCGGCCTGGGATACGGTGCCCTACGATCGCGTCGGCCCCAATTCCGAACTCGTCGCGAAGCGCATGACAGCGCTTGCACGGCTGGTCGCCGGCGGTCGTCGGCAGCCGACCCTGATCCTGACGACCGTGAATGCCGTGCTGCAGCGCCTGCCGCCGCGCGATTTCGTGCGCCGCGCCATCCGCCAAATGGCGCCGGGCCAGCGCATCGACATGAATCTGTTGATCCAGCGCCTGACGCTCGGCGGCTATGTGCGCACCGGCACAGTGATGGAGCCCGGCGAATTCGCGGTGCGCGGCGGCATCATGGACCTGTTCCCGCCCGGCCGCAGCAAGCCGGTGCGGCTGGATTTCTTCGGCGACACGCTGGAAAGCATCAAATCGTTCGATGCCGAAACGCAGCGTACGCAGAAGCTGATCCAGAAGCTCATTCTGCTGCCGGTCAGCGAGGTCGCGTTCGGGCCGGAAGCCGAGAAGGTGTTCCGCCAGCGCTATGTCGAGCTGTTCGGCGGCGCCACCGGCGATGATCCGCTGTACCAGGCCATCAGCGCCGGTCAGCGTTATCCCGGCATGGAGCAGTGGCTGCCGCTGTTCCATGACAAGCTGGAGACGCTGTTCGACTACGTCGTCGGTAGCGATGTCAGCTTCGACCATCTGGCCGATGAGTCCGTCTCGCGCCGCTTCGAGCAAATCACTGAACACTACGAGGCCCGCGTCGAGGCGCTGGAAACCGCGCGATTCGGCGCCGATCCCTACAAGCCGGTGCCGCCGGACCAGATGTTCATCTCGGGCAAGGAATGGCGGTCGTCGCTTGAGGCCTTCACCGTGCGGCGCTTTACCCCGTTCGAGCAGCCCGGGAAGGCGGGCGTGGAAAGCCTGCGCGGCAAAGCCGGGCGCACGTTCGCGCCGGAACGCACGGCCGATGGCGGCGATCTGTTCGGCGCTGTGGTTGGACACATCCAGCGGTTGCTGACTGCGAACAAGCGCGTGCTGGTGGCGGCCTGGACGCCCGGCGGGCGCGAGCGGCTCGGCACGCTACTGGCCACGCACGGGCTGAAGGACGCGCGCAAGGTCGAGAGCTATCCGGACGCCATGGCGCTGCCCGGCGGTCTGCCGGTGCTGGCGGTGCTCGGCCTGGAGCAGGGCTTCGAGACGCCGGAGCTGGCGGTCATTGCCGAGCAGGACATTCTCGGCGATCGACTTGTTCGCCCACGGCGCAAAGCAAAACGCGCCGCTGACGTCATCACCGAGGCGACCAGCCTGTCAGTCGGTGATCTGGTCGTGCACGTCGATCACGGCATCGGCCGTTTCGCAGGCTTGCAAACGATTACAGCGGCTGGCGCGCCACATGATTGCCTCGAGGTCGTCTACGCGGGCGGCGACAAGCTGTATCTGCCGGTCGAGAACATCGAGCTTCTGTCGCGCTATGGCGATGGCGACGGTACGCAGCTCGACAAGCTCGGCGGCGTTGCGTGGCAGTCGCGCAAGGCGCGCATGCAGAAGCGGCTGCGCGAGATCGCAGCCGAGCTGATCAAGATCGCGGCGATGCGCCAGCTTAAGGAGGCACCCGCGCTGGCGCCGCCGGCCGGTGCTTACGAAGAATTCGCCGCCCGCTTCTCTTACGACGAGACCGAGGATCAACAGGGCAGCATCGAGGCCGTGATCGCGGATCTCGGCTCCGGCCGCCCGATGGATCGCCTGATCTGCGGCGACGTCGGTTTTGGCAAGACGGAAGTCGCGCTGCGTGCCGCGTTCGTTGCCGCATTGTCCGGTGTGCAGGTGGCGGTCGTGGTGCCGACGACGCTTCTGGCGCGGCAGCACTTCAAGACGTTTACGGAGCGCTTCAAAGGACTGCCGGTGCGCATCGGGCAGGCCTCGCGTCTCGTCGCGCCCAAGGACCTGGCCGAGGTCAGGACTTCGCTCAAGAACGGCACGCTGGATATCGTTGTCGGCACGCACGCGCTGCTCGGCAAATCGGTAGAGTTCGCGCGTCTCGGCCTGTTGATCGTCGACGAGGAGCAGCACTTCGGCGTCGCGCACAAGGAGCGCTTGAAGCAGTTGCGCGAGGACGTGCACGTGCTGACGCTGTCAGCAACGCCGATCCCGCGCACCTTGCAGTTGGCGCTGTCGGGCGTGCGTGAGCTGTCGCTGATCACCACGCCGCCGGTCGATAGGCTGGCGGTACGCACCTACATCTCGCCGTTCGATCCGGTGATCATCCGCGAAGCCCTGCGCCGCGAGCGCTATCGCGGTGGCCAGAGCTTCTATGTCGTGCCGCGTCTGTCGGATCTCGATGACGTCGCGGAATTCCTCGCCGAAGCCGTGCCGGAGCTGAAGGTCGCCCGCGCGCACGGCCAGATGGCGGTCAGCGAACTGGAAGACGTCATGACCGCGTTCTACGAGGGCCAGTACGACGTGCTGATGTCCACCGCGATCGTCGAATCCGGCCTCGACGTGCCGAATGCCAATACGCTGATCGTGCATCGCGCTGACATGTTCGGTCTGGCGCAGCTTTATCAGCTCCGCGGCCGTGTTGGCCGTTCCAAGACGCGTGCCTATGCCTACTTCACGACGCCGCCCGGCAAGGCCCTGACCGAGGGCGCCGAGAAGCGGCTCAAGGTGCTGCATTCTCTCGATACACTGGGTGCCGGCTTCTCGCTGGCCAGCCACGATCTCGATATCCGCGGCGCCGGCAACCTGCTCGGCGAGGAGCAGTCCGGGCACATCCGCGAGGTCGGCTTCGAGCTGTATCAGTCGATGCTGGAAGAAGCGGTGGCGGCGCTCAAGGGCGGCGATCTCGGTGAGGCGGCGGATCAATGGAGCCCGCAGATTGCGCTGGGCACTGCTGTGCTGATTCCGGAAAGCTATGTCAACGATCTGCAACTCAGGCTTGGGCTGTACCGGCGTCTGTCGGGCCTCGAAAGCCGAGCCGAGATCGATGCGTTTGCCGGCGAGCTTGTCGACCGCTTCGGCGAGATGCCGGAGGAAGTGCGGCACCTGCTCGACATCATGGAAATCAAGGGCTTGTGCCGGCAGGCGGGCATTGCGCAGGTCGATGCCGGACCCAAGGGTGCCGTGGTGGCGTTCCGCAAGAACGCCTTCTCCAATCCGGAAGGGCTGGTCAAGCTGATGCAGAAGTCGCGCTCGCAGATGAAGCTGCAAGCCGACCATCGTCTCGTGTTCAAGGCGGATTGGGATCTGCCAGAGCATCGTCTCAAGGGCGTGCGCAAACTGATTGCCGAATTGGCCGAAATCGCCGCCAAGGGACGCAAGCCGGGCTGAGACTTTGGCAGTCCGTATGCGGCGGCCCCTTGTTTGCGGGCGCGCGTCGGGCTATCCGGTCGGCGCTGGCGAAAAGGAGACCTATCGATGAGCGGCCCAAGCTCTCTGCGCTACAAGCGCCTGTGCCTGAAACTGTCGGGAGAGGCATTGAGCGGAAAAGGGGCATTGGGGATCGATATCGGGGTCACCAGCCGTCTGGCGCGCGATGTCTCGGAAGCGGTCGCGGCCGGTGTTGAGGTCGTGGTGGTTGTCGGCGGCGGCAACATCTTCCGCGGACTGGCCGGGGCTGCCAAGGGCATGGACCGCGCGACCGCCGACTACATGGGCATGCTGGCTACCGTGATGAACGCGCTGGCCTTCCACAATGCACTGGAGCAGCAGGGCACCCAGGCCCGCGTCCTGTCCGCCATTCCAATGCCGACCGTGTGCGAATCCTTCGTTCGGGCCAAGGCTTTGCATCATCTGGATGCAGGCCGGGTGGTGATTTGCGCCGCTGGTACCGGCAACCCGTTCTTCACCACCGACACCACCGCCGCTCTGCGCGCCATCGAGCTGGATTGCGATGCGGTGGCCAAGGCAACTCAAGTTGACGGTGTGTACTCCGCCGATCCGAAGCGCGATCCGAATGCCGTTCGCTATGACAGCCTGACCTACAGCGAAGTGCTGGCGCGCGACCTGAAGGTGATGGACGGCGCGGCCATTGCGCTTGCCCGGGACAATGGTCTTCCGGTAATTGTGTTCTCTATTGAGGAGCCAGGCAATCTCCTGAAGGCGGTGCGCGGTGAAGCGCGTGCGACGGTCATCGAGGAAAGCGTCTGAGGCGATGTGGATGCGGCGTGCGTCCATCGCGGCCCTGCGACGAAGACCGGAAACTAACGTCGGGCCACTGCCGCGCCCGGCAGGAGGAATGATATGACCCAGGGCGCTTTCGACATTGGAGATCTGGATCGGCGTATGCATGCGGCGATCGACGCACTGAAACGCGAACTCAGCGGCCTGAGAACCGGTCGCGCCAGCGCTAATCTGCTCGATCCGGTGATGGTCAACGTCTACGGGCAGAAGATGCCGCTCAACCAGGTGGGCTCGGTGTCCGTGCCGGAACCGCGCATGCTGGCGGTGCAAGTGTGGGACAAAGCGGCGGTGTCGGCCGTCGACAAGGCGATCCGCGAGGCTAACCTTGGCCTCAATCCGATCATCGACGGCCAGATCCTGCGTCTGCCGGTTCCGGCTTTGACCAGCGAGCGGCGCCAGGACCTGGTCAAGCTGGCCCACAAGTACGCCGAGAACAGCCGCGTTGCGGTGCGCAACGTGCGTCGTGAAGGCATGGATCTGCTGAAGAAGCTCGAAAAAGACGGCAAGATGAGCCAGGACGAGCAGCGCGGCACATCGACCAAGGTGCAGGAACTCACCGACAAGATCATCAAGGAAATCGACCAGATCCTGGCGACCAAGGAAGCTGAGATCAATAAAGTCTAGAGTCGGGCTGCGAAAGTCGGTAACTTTTCCTCGAACACAGCTTGCAGACCAACCGGAAAGTCGCGAGGCGGCTTCCGGCTATGATGGATTGAACGAGAAGCTAGGGTACGGCGCGGGCCGAAGAAGCGCGAAACGAGCCCTTGAGGCCCGCCGCGGCTCGCGAGTTGATCCCTCCGGTTGACGAAAGTCCAACTTTCCAAGTGGCCGAGCTCAAGACACAGACCGCGGCGACCGCTGACGACCGTGCGCAATCGTTGCGCCATGTGGCGATCATCATGGATGGCAACGGTCGGTGGGCCAGTGCGCGCGGTTTGCCGCGCACCATCGGCCATCGCATGGGGGTCGAGGCTCTGCGCCGCACCGTGCGCGCGGCGATGGAACTGAAGATCGCTTATCTGACGATCTACAGCTTTTCCTCAGAAAACTGGTCGCGTCCCGCCAGCGAGATCAACGAGCTGTTCGGCATGATGAAGCGCTTCATCAAGCGCGATCTGGCCGAATTGCACCGCCACAAGGTGCGTATTCGTGTGATCGGCGATCGCGATATCGCGGATCGCGAACTGATCGGCATGATCGCGGATGCGGAGGCCCTCACGGCTGAAAACACCGCCCTCGATCTGATCGTCGCGTTCAACTATGGATCGCGCCAGGAAATCGCCAGGGCAACCCGGCGATTGGCTGAAAAGGCCGCCAATGGCGAGATCGATGCCCGGGCCATCACGCCGGACATGATCGGCGCCGAACTCGATACCGTCGGCATTCCCGATCCCGACCTGTTGATCCGCACCAGTGGTGAAATCCGGCTGTCGAACTTTCTGCTGTGGCAGGCTGCCTATACCGAGTTCGTGTTTCTCGATGCGAACTGGCCGGATTTCGGGCGGGAGCTTCTGGAGCAGGCCATCGCGGAGTATCGTGCGCGGGATCGCCGGTATGGCGGCTTGTCGACATCGACCCGGCCGGGGAGCTTGTGACACTCATGTCGGAGAATACAACCGAACGCGCTGTCGCTCCGACATCCGGCCTGTCGCGTGATCTCAGGCCGCGCATCATATCCGGCTTGGTCATGGGCCTTATCGCGCTGGGTCTGAACTATGCCGGTCCGATGCCGTTCGCGCTGCTTGTGGTCGCCGTCGCGACGCTGGTGAGTTGGGAGTGGGGCCGTGTGGTGCGCGGCCAGGATGCCGACTTCGCGTTCCTTGTGCATGCGACGGCTGTGATCGCTGCCGGTGGACTAGCTGCTATCGGTTTGGCCGCGATCGGGGTCGTCATGCTCCTCATCGGGGCGATCCTCGTGCTTTTGATCCAGATCGGCCAGCACGGCAGGCTGTCGGGCCTTGGCGTCATCTATGTCGGTTTGCCTGCCGTCGCGTTGCTGTGGATCAGGTCGGACGAACCGTTCGGGTTTGCCGCTGTCCTGTTCGTGCTGCTGGTCGTTGTCGTCACGGATACCTGCGCCTATTTCGGCGGACGCTTGATTGGCGGCCCCCGGCTGTGGCCACGTGTATCTCCGAACAAGACCTGGGCGGGCCTGCTGAGCGGCATCTCGTCGGCTGCCATTGCCGGGGCGGCGTTCGCGGTCTTCATTCCGGACTCGTCAGCCACGCAACTGGCGCTGAGCGGTTTCATCCTGGGCTGTGTGTCGCAGATCGGCGATCTTGCGGAATCAGCCTTGAAGCGCGGATTTGGTGTAAAGGATGCGAGTGCGCTGATCCCCGGCCACGGCGGGTTCCTCGATCGTGTCGATGGGGTGGTGTTTGCGGCGGCTGCGGCCGCACTTCTGGCGCTGACCGTAAATATGCATGCGCCGGCCCAGGCCATATTGTTCTGGCACTGATTGGCGCTCCGCGCAGCGGATGGCTGGAGAACCGTGAAGAAGATCTCGATATTCGGAGCCACGGGCTCAGTTGGCACCAGCGCCCTCGATATCGTCGCCAGCGCGCCGGATAGCTATCGCATCGAAGCGCTCACCGCGCAGACCAATGCGCGTAAGTTGGCCGAATTGGCGCGGCAACATGGAGCGGGCGTTGCCATCATTGGAGACGAAAGCCGCTACGGCGAGCTTAAGGATCTTCTGGCCGGCAGCGGTATCGAAGCGGCGGCGGGTGCGGATGCGCTGGTTGAAGCGTCAATGCGCCCAGCCGATTGTGTGGTTGCCGCCATAACAGGCGCTGCTGGCCTGAAGCCGACGATCGCCGCCGCGCGCCTCGGCAGGCGCCTGGCGCTCGCCAATAAGGAATGCCTGGTCGCCGCCGGCGACGTGTTCATGGCGACCGTTCGGGAAGCCGGTACGGATCTCATCCCGGTCGACTCGGAACATTCGGCCGCCTTTCAGGCGCTGGCCGGTCATGACCCGTCGGCGGTCGAATGTATCACGTTGACCGCTTCGGGTGGTCCATTCCGGGACTGGACGCTGGATCGGCTGGCAGAAGCCAAGCCGGAGGAGGCGCTCAAGCATCCCAAATGGAGCATGGGCCCCAAGATCTCGATCGATTCCGCAACCTTGATGAACAAGGGGCTGGAGCTGATCGAGGCTTACTATCTGTTCGGCGTGGAGGCGCGTCAGCTCGACGTCGTGGTGCATCCGCAATCTATCGTGCATTGCCTCGTGGCCTACCACGACGGCTCGGTGCTGGCACAACTCTCCTGCCCCGATATGCGCATTCCGATTGCCGTCAGCCTCGCTTGGCCGAAGCGCATGCCTGTGAAAGCCGAGCGATTGGACCTCGTGAAGCACGGTTCATTGACTTTTGAACCGCCGGACGTTGAGAGGTTTCCCGCGCTTCGCCTTGCACGCGAAGCGCTGCAGCGCGGCGGGACTGCACCTGCCATCC
>JAEZBU010000134.1 GCA_023426855.1 Pseudomonadota bacterium
CCGATGTCCTTGTGGTTGGTCGAAAGCAGCCAGCGCCTCCAACCGGTCGGCGTGTGATCGTGATGATCGTGCGCTGCTGCGTCAGCCGTGCTACCCATGTGCAGTCACCTTCTTCCCCCGCCGTTCCGAACTTGCGCGCGACCCAGTCGGCGCCACTTATTGCTGCTTGGCATCCGCGGCTGCAACCTGCGCCGCCGAAGAGCCTTCCGTTGCCGTCGCGGCATGCAGAATGCTACGCGCCTTATCCCAATCGCGCGCCTTGGCGGCCGCGACCCAGTTGTCGAACGCTTCCTGGCTGACGACGCGAACCGCGATTGGCATGAACGCGTGATCCTTACCACATAGCTCCGAGCACTGTCCGTAATACACGCCTGGGCGCGTCGCCTTGAACCAGGTGGCGGTAATGCGACCCGGCACAGCGTCGACCTTCGAACCGAATGACGGGATCGTCCAGTTGTGGATGACGTCGTTCGCCGTCACCAAAACGTGCACGACTGCATTCACCGGCACGGCGATGTCGTTATCGACCGCAAGCAGGCGCGGCTCGCCGCGCTTTTCCCACAGCGGCGCTGCGTCAGCGTACACGCGACGGGTCAGCGCCGTACCGGTCAGCTCACCATAGCGCTTGTTGAATTCGTCCTGACCCAGCTCCTGACGCAGCAGATCCTCATCGCGAACGACGTTGGAGGTGACACGCAGGCCATCCTGGTCGGGATACTCATGTTCCCAGAACCACGTGTTACCGACGGCTTTGATGGTCAGGTCGGGTTTCGGATAGCTGTACTGCAGATAGAGCAGCTTGAACGAGGGAATCGCGATGATGACCAGAATGACGATCGGCAACACCGTCCACGCCACCTCAAGCATCGTATGATGCGTGGTGCGTGATGGCGTCGGGTTGGACTTCTCGTTGAAGCGGAAGATCACGTAGACCATCAAGCCGGCCACGAACACGACGATGGCGAAGATGATGTAGTTCACGAGATCATGAAAGGCGTGGATGTCGTCGGCCACTTCCGTAACCGCGTACTGCATCCCCAACTGTGCTGGAGACGGCTGACCGAACCCCGCCCACGCTGCAGAAGACAACGCGACGACAGCGACGACGATCGTCGAGATCAGCGCCTTCAGTCCCCAGTTCGAATTGCCCATATCCTGGCTCCCACCCTCCGCAGCCACCGCGCGCGGAGTCCCCTTGGCTTGAATGTGGCCGCAAACCTACCGAGCCCCAGACAGAACACAAGGGTCGCTTTTGTCTCAAGCGCCCGTTATGCGGCATTTCCACGCGCGCCACCCCAATTGCCGTAGGTTGTGAGGTCAATTTTGTTGCCCGGACAGGCGTCGCACTTCGGCCTCAATCCTCGGCGAGAGGGGCAAATATTATCCGTTTTCGCAAATCAGGGGCGGCCGCGATTCGCTTTGTGCGGCACTGGGGAGGAGCGCGAGTGAACAGGTCATTGGCGAATCACATCCGGTTTTTGGCCGGCGCCATGGCATGGACCGTTGCCCTGCTGGTGGGTGCGAACGCCTGGACATCGCCAAGCTTCGCTCAGACTCCTGACGGAACGGTCAAGGCGCAGCATGGCGACTGGCAGGTCGTGTGTAAGCCGCCGCCACCCGGCGCCAAGAACGAGACCTGCGCGCTGGTGCAAAGCGTCACCGCCGAGGATCGCAACAACGTCGGCCTGACGGTCTACTTCCAGAAATTCTCCAACGGCACCCAGGTGCTGCGCGTGTTCGCGCCGGTCGGCGTGCTGCTGCCGCCTGGGCTCGGCCTGAAGATCGATGACAAGGATGTCGGCCACGCGCCGTTCCTGCGCTGCCACGCGTTCGCCTGCTATGCGCAAGTGGTCGCCGAGGAAAAACTGATCGATCAGCTCAAGACCGGCAAGACTGCTATCTTCATCATTTTCCAGACGGAGGAAGCCGGCATCGGCATTCCGATCTCGCTGTCCGGATTTTCCCAAGCCCTCGCAGCACTTCAATAGGTCGCAGCCCAAACATCCAACAACCAACGTCATCGGCGCGGGGCGCTTCGCCCTGCAATAGCCGCACAGCGTCTCCGAACTGACGCAAAAGCGCCGATTGCAGCATTATTTCTCCCGCCTTCCGCCATTTTGAGCGGCTAAGACGGACTCGCGGGAGGTGGAGTCCAATGCATCGTAAGCGTCCTCAGTCGGGCCGGCAGAAACTGCACGGCCCAGCCATCACCGAGTCCAATGGTGATGATCAGCGCAGCTATCTCCTGCAATCGTTTCATCCACCGTTTCGCAAGCATGTCAGCGCGATAGCCAAGCGCGCGACTTGCTACGAGGATCTCGCTGAGAGCTTCCCGGGCCTGCTGTTCGCGCTCGCGACCGGCTTCGGTTCGGTCGAGGCCAGACGCACGGCGGCCGAGCACGTGGCAGCCGGCACGCCGCTGCGCGAGGCTGCAGACGCGATCGGCCTGCCATGGTGGACCCGCAAACTGCCTCCGCAAGCCTTCACCAAGCGGCTCGATAAGCTGCCCCACGACCCAACCTTCTCGACACG
>JAEZBU010000175.1 GCA_023426855.1 Pseudomonadota bacterium
CGGGATCGAGCGCGTCGCCGACATACAGCGCGGCGTGTGACCATGTTGATTGGGTGAGATATTTGACGGCGGCCGAGAATTTACTTCCGCCCGCCACCAGCACGACATCCGCCGGTCTCAGTGCGCGACGCATGGCGTTAGGATCGGGCGGCATCGCCGGTCCCTTGGCCGGTTGCTCACGCTGCAATGCGCGGCTGAGGCGGTGGCCCAACCAATCCAGTGCGGAATTAAATGCTGACACCCTGCCGTACCTGGCTGCCCCGAGACTTGTCTATTTTGACAGATTCTGCGGCAAGACTAGAGCAGCCGCGTGACGAAGCGAAAACCGTGCGTGGTCGACGCCGCGTCATCATGTCTGTTTTGGATTATTACACCGCCCTTCAGCCGGAGGTGCGGGACACTCATGATCTGTACGCTGCGATCTGAACTCCCGTGAACGTCCACATCACTTGTGGGCATTAGCTGCCCAACATCCCCGAGTTCAAGGCTGGCTTCGGGGCGGTATCGGGAGGGGGCTTGTCCGTCCTGGACTTGTGCCGTCCTCCACCATCTCCAGCATTTACGTCACGACACCTCAGCCAGCGCGTGGCCGGAGCCGGATGCGTGAAGGCGGGATATCGCGCCTTCCGCCCCTCTCGTCATCCTCAGAAGGGGATTTCGTCGTCGAGCGGCTTGTCGAAGTTCTTGCCGCCGCCGGACGGCTTGCCGCCACCGCCGCGACGCGGGGGCTCGCTGTAGCCACCGCCACCACCACCATATCCACCGCCGCCGCCACCGAAGCCGGCGTCTCCGCCGTACTCGGACTGGCCGCCCTCCTGCATGCCAGCGCCACCACCGGCACGGCCATCGAGCATGGTCAGCGTGCCGTTGAAGCCTTGCAGCACGACTTCCGTCGAGTAGCGGTCCTGGCCGGATTGATCCTGCCATTTGCGGGTCTGCAACTGACCCTCGATGTAAACCTTGGAGCCCTTGCGCAGGTAGTTCTCGGCGACCTTGCACAGGTTCTCGTTGAAGATCACCACGGCGTGCCACTCGGTCTTTTCGCGCCGTTCGCCACTGGTCTTGTCGCGCCAGGACTCGCTCGTCGCGATCCTCAGGTTGGCGATCGGCCGTCCGTCCTGCGTGCGGCGGATCTCGGGATCCTTGCCGAGATTGCCTATCAGGATCACCTTGTTCACCGAACCAGCCATCATCAACTCCTGTATCTTGCCGCCGTCTCAAACTTGCGGCGGTCTCTCGGTTCAAGCCATGCCAGATTCACGTTGCATGAGCCTACCCAAGAACGGCGCTCAGGCCGGGTTGTCCACGACCGAACGCGCATGTTCGCACTATGTTCTCGCAATAGATAGTGCAATCTCCACGTCTCCGCAACCGCGGTCTGCAGCATCGGCGCGCGGGCAGGTCAGTTGCCGCGCAGTGTATCGACGGCCAGCGTCAGGTCGCGCAGCGGTTTCTGGGAAACCGTTTTTGTCGCCGCACAATCGGCAGCTTTGATCCGGTCATGAACGGTCAGGATGTCGCCCTGAAACTCCGGTGCCATCGACCGCTTGGCAATACCCGTTGCAATCGCGCCGTTGCCCCAACGGGCGAGACACATGATGCGCGCCAGATGCGCCGTCAGGGTGAGTTTGTAGTCCGGCGATTGCATCGAGCGCTCGGTGACGAGGCGCTGCCAATGGGTCTGCGGCCGCGAGCCTTGCCATCCGCCGCTGATAGCTTCGTTGAGGACGGGCTCTAGCGCGGAGCGGACCTCGCGGCGCAACCGCACCGGCGTCACCCGATCAACGGATCGGCTCAGCGTCTCCAGTGCCGGCTGGTCGGGCCGCAGAATGGCGATATTGGTCAGGTCGGCGAGCGCGAGGCTGTCATCCTGTGGCGGCAGCGTTTGCCAGATCGTCGCCTGGCGCAGATCGGCGGCTGCCAGTTTCGTGCCGGTGAGATCGGCACCGGCGAGGTTGACGCGCTGCAAGTCGGCAGCTTCCAGATTGGCATCGCGCAGAACGGCGCCTTGCAGGCTGGCGTGGGTCATGATCACGGCCTGCATGGTCGCGCTGGAGAAATCCGCGAACTGCGCATGCGCGCCGGTCAGATCGGCGCCTTGCAGCGACGCGATCAGAAAGTTGGCCGCCTGCATCTGCACGCCGCCGGTCACATCGGCCTTATCCAGACGCGCGCCGGAGAAGTTGGCGCCGATCAGCAGGGAATAGGGCAGTTCGGCACTTTCAAGGTTGGCTTCCTCGAGCTTGGCATGGCGCAGATCAATTCCGGCCATGCGGGCGCCGGACAGGTTGGCGCGGCTGAAATTGGCCCGTTCAGCGCTGACGCAGCGCGCCAAGTCACGGTCTTCGGTCAGGATCAATTCGGAAACGTCGGCGCACTGAAGGCGGATCTGGCTGAGATCGGCGCCGACAAAACTGGCGCCATCCAATTCCGCGCCGGTGAGATCGGCGCGATGCAGGTCGGTGCGGTCGAGGCGGGCAAAGCGCAGGTCGCGGCCGCGCAGGCTGATCGAGGCCTCGTCGGTTGCCATGCGGCGGCCTTGCCGCTCGGAGACCAGATCCTGGTCGGTGACGATCAGGTTGCGATGGAAGATGCCCCAAAGTGAGCCGTCGGGCTTCGGGGCCAGATAGGGCACGACGAATCCTACTGCGAACCGGTGGCGGCGTCCGTCCGCATTGTCCGGCGCGGGAATGAAAGTGCGCGTCAGCCGGTCGAGCTTCTCATCGGGCACGGTGGCGATGAAGTAGGAGAAGAACGCCACCACAACCATTACGGCCGATGTCAGCAGGAAACTGAACGGGTGCTGGATGGTGGTCTGCCAGAACGCCTTGAAGAACGAGGCCTCGGCGCGCATCAGGAAAATGCCGATCATGACCAGCATCACGATGTCGACGGTCAACGCGATGCGATGTGTCCAGGTGATGGTGATGTCATGGTAGGGCAGGAACGCGATCTGGATGTAGAGCAGCAGCACGACCGGCAGCACCACCAGCGTCAACCAGGACATGCCGTGCAGGAAGGCGCTCATCACGATACTGCGGTGAGGCCCCGCGATTGCCTGCACGAAGAAGAAGTTATGCAACTCGAGCCGCAGCGGATG
>JAEZBU010000284.1 GCA_023426855.1 Pseudomonadota bacterium
AGCGCCGCCAAAAAGCGCTTCAAGTTCACTGCTACCGGCAAGGTGAAGGCCCAGGCCGCGGGTAAGCGGCACGGCATGATCAAGCGCACTGCCAAGTTCGTTCGCAACGCGCGCGGCACCATGGTGCTGAACGACAGCGACGCCGGCATCGTCAAGAAGTACATGCCCTACAATCGCTGAGCCATTTCAACGGCTTGTCGCCAACCGCGACGAACCGGAACCGGCTCATCCCGTACCCTTCATTTCTGACGGAGCAATCTCATGGCACGCGTCAAGCGCGGCGTTACCGCCCACGCCAAGCACAAGAAAGTCCTCAAGGCCGCCAAGGGCTATTATGGCCGCCGCAAGAATACCATCCGGGTCGCCAAGCAGGCGGTCGAGAAGGCGCAGCAGTACCAGTTCCGCGACCGCAAGCGTCGCAAGCGGACGTTCCGCGCACTCTGGATCCAGCGCATCAACGCTGCGGCCCGCGAACTTGGCTCTACCTACGGCCAGTTCATCAACGGCCTGACCAAGGCTGGCATCGAAGTCGACCGCAAGGTTCTGGCTGACATCGCCGTGCGCGACGCGGCGGCCTTCAAGGCGCTGGTCGACCAGGCTGCTTCGGCTGTTGACTCCGCGAAGCCGGCTGCAGCCTAAGGGCTGCTTTCGGCTGACCGCCCGCTGCTGAACCGCCAGGGGACCCGGACAGATGTCGACGTTTCCTGAACTCGACGCGCTTCAGGCTGAGTTGCTGGCACAGATCGCCGCTGCAGGCGATCTGGCCGCGCTCGAACAGGTGCGCATCGCGGCGCTCGGCAAGAAGGGCCGCGTTTCCGAGCAGATGACGCGTCTGGGCTCGCTCCCCGGCGACCAGCGCAAGGCCTTCGGCCAAGCCACCAATATCCTCAAGAACGCCGTAACCGAGGCGCTCGACGCACAGAAAGCGCGCCTCGAAGCCTCCGCGCTCGATGCCCGTCTCGCTAACGAGCGCGCCGACGTCACGCTGCCGGTGCGGCTCGGCCCGCTGGCGGAAGGCCGCATTCATCCGGTCTCGCAGGTGTTCGACGAGGTCATCGAGATCTTCGCCGACATGGGCTTCTCGGTCGCCGAAGGCCCGGATATCGAGACCGACGACTACAATTTCACCAAGCTGAACATCCCGGCCGAGCATCCCGCGCGGCAGGAGCATGACACCTTCTACCTGCGTGACACCGCTTCCGCGGACGGCCGCAACAGTGGGCGCATGGTTCTGCGCACGCACACCAGTCCGGTGCAGATCCGCACCATGCTGACCCAGCCGCCGCCGATCCGCATCATCGCCCCGGGCCGCGTCTACCGCTCCGACAGCGACCAGACGCACACGCCGATGTTCCACCAGATCGAGGGCCTCGTCATCGACGAGGCCACGCATCTCGGACACCTCAAGTGGGTGCTGGAGGAGTTCTGCAAGGCGTTCTTCGAGGTGGATGAGGTTAAGATGCGCTTCCGCGCGTCGCACTTCCCGTTCACCGAGCCGTCGATGGAAGTGGACCTCGATGCGGCCGCCATCGGCAAGCCGGGACGTTGGCTCGAAATCCTCGGCTCCGGCATGGTGCATCCGAACGTCATCCGCAATTGCGGCCTGGATCCTGAGAAATATCAAGGCTTTGCCTTCGGCATGGGCCTGGATCGCATCACCATGCTGAAGTACGGCATCCCGGATCTGCGCGACATGTTCGCCGCCGATCTGCGCTGGATGCGTCACTACGGGTTTCTTGCCGTCGACGTACCGACCCTGGGTGGTGGCCTGTCGTCCTGACGTCTGCCACTCTGACGGCGAAGCAGACGTGATCCAGCAGCCGTTGGCATCGGCTTGAAGGGGCGCCAACCGTGCCGACTGCATTGACCACCGATCCTGGCATCATACTGGCGGTCCTGATCGCCGCGATGATGATCGCCGCGTCGGTGTTCATTCTGTTCTATCACGACCGCAAGCACCTCGAGATCGACCAATGGGTCGACTACGCGTTCAGCCGCGACAGCCTGCGGCAAACGCTGATGTACTACCGCTTCATGGCGGTCTCGATGCTGGTGTTCTATGTTCTGTTCACCATCAGTTGCCTGATCCTGCAGGCCGAGGGCTACCAGCTCTTTACCGACGCCAGCAAGCAGCCGATCCACGCCGGGCCGATCGGCACGTCGCTGTTTACGATCGACCTGATCCTGCGCGGCGGCTTCTTCGACATCATGGAGCACTTCGAACTGGGCGTATCGTCGATCTTCATGAACCGGAAATCGTTGTGGTTCGTCTGGTACGCCTTCGTGTTCCGGATGTTCTATGCTCTGACGCTGATCAAGATCCTGATTTCATTCGTCTGGATCTACGGGAAGATCCGGCGGGCGCGGCAGCACTACCGGCAGGCCAACAGTCAGCTCAGGATGTTCGATTGACGGCCCTTTTTGACGTTTGACTTGGCGGCTGCTGGCCAAGGGGGTAAGACCCACACGGCCGGGCGCGCTTCATTTGCCCGACACTTCATCCAGACTTCGCGGACCAGAAGACGACAATGAAATTCACGCTGTCCTGGCTCAAGGATCATCTCGACACCGACACCCCGATCGACGAGATCGCGACCAAGCTGTCCGCGATCGGGCTGGAGGTCGAGGACATCGACAATCCCGCGGAGAAGCTGGCGCCGTTTACCATCGCGCGCGTGCTCGATGCCAAGCAGCATCCGAATGCCGATCGGCTGCGTGTGTGCCAGGTCGAAATCGCGCCCGGCCAGCCGCCGGTTGAGGTGGTCTGCGGCGCGCCGAACGCCAAGACCGGCCTCGTCGGCGTGTTCGCGCCGCTCGGCAGCCATATCCCCGGCACCGGCATCACACTGGACAAGCGCCCTGTGCGCGGCATCGTCTCCAACGGCATGCTGCTGTCGGAGCGCGAGCTGGAGCTGTCCGAGGATCACAACGGCATCATCGAGCTGGACGCGTCATTCGCTGACAAGATCGGCACCCGCTACATCGACGCGCTTGGTCTCGACGATCCCGTCATCGAAGTGAAGCTGACGCCCAACCGTCCGGATTGCACGGGCGTGCGCGGCATCGCGCGCGATCTCGCCGCGGCTGGTCTCGGCACACTCAAGCCGGAGCCGAAACTCGCCAAGGTCGAAGGCAGCTTCGATTGCCCGATCGAGATCCGCGTCGACTTCTCGCCGGAAACCTTGAGCGCCTGCCCCGTGTTCGCCGGTCGCTATGTGCGCGGCGTCAAGAACGGCCCGTCCCCAGACTGGATGCAGGCGCGACTGAAGGCGGTCGGTCTTCGTCCGATCAGCGCGCTGGTGGACGTCACCAACTACATCTCGCTCGATCGTGGCCGGCCGCTGCACGTCTATGACGCCGACAAGCTGAAGGGCGCGATCCGGGCACGCCTCGGCAAGACCGGCGAGTCGTTCCTCGCCCTCGATGGCCGCACCTATACCGTTGACGACACCATGTGCGTGATTGCCGACGATAGCGCCGTATTGGGCCTCGGCGGCATCATGGGTGGCGAGGACTCCTCGTGCACTGAAACCACCACCAACGTGCTGATCGAAAGCGCCTACTTCGATCCGCTGCGCACGGCCGCGACCGGCCGCAAGGTCAGTCTCCAGACGGATGCGCGCTATCGCTTCGAGCGCGGCGTCGATCCGGCATTCGTCGGTCCCGGCCTCGATCTGGCGACGGATCTGATCATACAGGTCGCGGGCGGCGCACCGTCAAAGGCCCGCGTTGCCGGTGAAGCGCCGGAAGGCCGCAAGACCTTCGCGTTCGATTTCCGCCGCGTGCCGAAGCTGACCGGCCTCGCCGTCAAAGATAGCGATAGTCGTAAGATCCTGACCGCGCTCGGCTTCGAGATCGAAGGTAAGGGCCCGGAGGTACAAGTCACCCGCCCGAGCTGGCGTCCCGACGTGCACGGCTCGGCCGATCTGGTCGAAGAGATCGTGCGCATCATCGGGCTGGATCAAGTTCCGTCCACACCGCTGCCGCGCGTGTATGGCGTGACGCAGGCCGTGCTGACCGAGGGCCAGCGGCGTACCCGCCGTGCCCGGCGTGTTCTGGCAGGCCGCGGCATGGTCGAAGCCGTAACGTGGTCGTTCATTCCGCGTGCGCAGTCCGAGCTGTTCGGCGGCGGTGCCGAGTCGCTCGAACTGGCCAACCCGATTTCCGTCGAGATGTCATCGATGCGGCCGAGCATGCTGCCCGGCTTGCTGACGGCAGCCCAGCGTAACCGCAATCGCGGTTTCGCCAACATCGCCCTGTTCGAGATGGGACAGGCCTACGCCGGTGATCAGCCGAAGGATCAGCGGCTCATCGCAGCGGGCGTGCGCGCAGGCGCGGCGCAACTGGCCGGCAGCGGGCGGCATTGGAGTGCGCCTGCCGAGGATGCGGGCGTGTTCGACGTGAAGGCCGATGTGTTCGCAGTGTTGGCGGCCCTCGGCGTAGATGCCAGCCGCGCGCAGATCGTTCGGGAGGCACCCGCTTGGTATCACCCCGGCCGTTCGGGCGTGCTGCGTCTGGGCCCGAAGAACGTCCTGGCGCATTTCGGTGAGTTGCATCCAAAGATGCTGGCCGCGCTCGACGTTGCGGCGCCTGCCGCAGCCTTCGAGATCTTCCTGGATGCCCTGCCACCTGAGAAGAAGCGGTCGCGGGCGCGTCCGGCGATGACGTCTGCGGACCTGCTGCCGGTGCGGCGCGACTTCGCGTTCATCCTCGATGAAGCGGTTTCCGCGGGCGATGTGATGAAGGCGGCATCCGGCGCGGACAAGGCGCTGATTGCAGACGTCACCGTGTTCGACGTGTTCGTCGGCAAGAGCCTGGGCGACGGCAAGAAATCCGTCGGTGTGGAAGTCACGCTGCAGCCGAAAGAGCGCACGCTGACCGACGCCGAGATCGAGGCCGTCGCCAAGAAGGTGATCGCCGAGGTGAAGCGCGCAACGGGCGGCGAAATCCGCGGCTGAGCTCGCACGTTTCCGAACCAGAAGTAGTGCCCCCTCTCCCCATCGGGGAGAGGGAGATTAAGCGCGCACTCCGATGTTTCAATCTAATCGGAACAACTCTAGGGCATTTCCGATTTAGGTCGAATGTTGTCCCCTCCTGGTCATCCCGGGCCTTGTGCCCGGGATCCATCTCTCGGCTGGCGTCGACATGTGCAGTTAGGTGGATCCCGGTGACA
>JAEZBU010000379.1 GCA_023426855.1 Pseudomonadota bacterium
TATGGTGCCGGTTCGCGAAAAGCGGCCGCCGGACAGTTGACGCGCGATCGAAGCGCCTCCGACGTCGCGCCCGATTTCGGGGGCTCCGCCACCATGAACCATTCGGTCCGGCCTGCCACCGGGTCGCGCCAGACGCGCTGCCAGCGAAACCCGGCACGCTCGTATGCGCGCACGGCTGCCTCGTTCTCGATCGCCGCGAACACGCATACCGCGATCGCCAACGTCGATTGAAAGACCTCATCCTTGAGCAGTCCCAGCGCCGCCTCGCCAGCACCCTTGCCGCGATGGCTCTCGGCCGCGATGAACACGTCGAGATCCCACGTCCCCGGCGCCATGTCGTCGGGCAGCGTATCACCCCACAGCGTCGCATCCACGGCATGGGCATAACCGATCGGCTGTCCGTCCGCCTCGATGATGCGGCAGATGGCAAGCGCGCTACCCAGCGCCATCAGCACCTCAGCCTCGGTGCTCGCCTGCGGTCCCCACCATCTCTGGATATCCGGCCGCGCCAGCCAAGCGCGGATGCGCGCCCAATCATCCGCCAGTGTCGCGGGTCTCAGCCGTACATCTGATCGATGATCCGGCTCGGGCATCGCGGGCGCTAGTGCCGGAAGTGGCGGGCGCCGGTAAACACCATGGCCAGGCCCCGCTCGTCGGCTGCCTTGATCACTTCGTCGTCGCGCAGCGATCCTCCCGGCTGGATCACCGCCGTCGCGCCAGCTTCAGCAGCCGCCAACAGTCCGTCCGCGAACGGGAAGAACGCGTCCGAGGCAACCACCGAATCCTTGGCCAGCGATTCCGTGAGGCCTGCAGCCGTGGCCGCTTCCTTCGATTTCCACGACGCGATGCAGGCCGCATCGACGCGGCTCATCTGGCCGGCACCGATGCCGACTGTCGCCCCGTCCTTGGCGTAGACGATAGTGTTCGACTTGACGTGCTTGGCGACGCGGAATGCGAACTTGAGATCGTCCATTTCGCGCTGCGTCGGCTGCCGCTTGGTCACGACCTTGAGTTCGAGGTCATCGACGCTGAGCGTATCGCGCGACTGCACGAGGAAACCGCCAGCCAGCGAGCGGAACGTCACGCCGGCGCCGCGTGGGTCAGGCAAGCCGCCGGTGGTCAACAAGCGCAGGTTCTTCTTGGCGGCAAACACCTCCGCAGCCTCTGGCGTCACGTCGGGCGCGATAACGACTTCCGTGAACAGCTTGGTTATCTCGCGGGCCGCTGCCAGATCGATGGGACGATTGACGGCGATGATACCGCCGAACGCACTCACCGGATCGCAACGCAGCGCGGCGCGGTAGGCTTCGAGCAGCGACGACGCGCGCGCCACGCCGCTCGGATTGGCATGCTTGATAATAGCCACCGCGGCGCACTGCGCCGGATCGAATTCGGCCACCAGCTCGAATGCGGCGTCGGTGTCGTTGAGGTTGTTGTAGGAGAGGTCCTTGCCCTGATGCTGGGTCGCCGTCGCAACGCCCGGCCGGCGATCCGGCGAGCGATAGAACGCAGCCCACTGATGCGGATTCTCGCCGTAGCGTAAGCGATCAGCGAGGCGGCCGCCGAATGTGCGCCATGTCGGAGCGGTTTCGCCGGTATCGCGGGCGAACCAGTTGCTGATCGCCGCGTCATAGGCTGCGGTGCGGGCAAAAGCCTTCGCCGCGAGCTGCGTGCGCAGCTCCAGCGTCGTCGCGCCGGCGTTGTTGCGCATCTCCTCGATCACGCGTGCGTAATCTTCCGTATCAACGACGACGGTGACGCTGGCGTGGTTCTTGGCGGCAGCGCGGATCATCGCCGGACCGCCGATATCGATATTGTCGATGCATGCCGCGCGATTGGCGCCGCGCGCCACGGCGGCCTCGAACGGATACAGATTAACCACCAGCAGGTCGATCTGGCCGATGCCATGCTCGGCTGCCGCGCGTTCATGATCAGGCGCACCGCGCACCGCCAACAGACCGCCGTGCACCTTCGGATGCAGCGTCTTGAGGCGCCCCTCCATTATCTCGGGGAAGCCGGTGTAATCGGCAACGTCGATGACCGGCAGACCCGCCTTGCGCAGCAGTTCGGCCGTTCCGCCCGTCGACAGCAGTTCGACACCGCTGTCGTGCAGATGTTGCGCCAGCGGCTCAAGGCCGGACTTATCCGACACCGACAGAAGTGCACGACGAATGACGGGATTGCTCATCAGAAGCCTCTCAAGCACCTGCGGCGGGGGCCGCTCAATTCCCTGCGCGTAGCACACTCTGTCCCGGCCATCAAAACGACAGAATAGCTACGCGCGGCGCCGAAGCTGCCAGTGCACGACCGTTTCGCCACAGCAGGCCCCGCGAAGCACGATCTGCAAGGCGCGACGCGGCCCGGACAGGTCGGCGCAATGCGCGCTATCCTCTACCGAGAGCTGCACACCCTCGGCGGTCAGCTCCCAGCGCGCGCCCCCGAGCAGCGCGATTTCGGCTGCCGTGCCCTTCGCATTGAGGTTGCAGGCGACGTCCGGATGCAAATGAAAGTGGATCGCGAACGGCATATCGACAGGCAACCGCAACTGTCCTTTCGGCGGACCGAGCGTATCCACCCCCGACAACACCGCGCCGCTGGCATCGAGAACCAGCCGCCTGCGATGAACAAGCCCTTGCTTGCGCAGATAACCATCGTGATGCGCTTCGAGCACGATGGCGTTGTCGGCGAGCGTCTCGATACGGCCGCCGGCGTGCTGGGGGAAGCGGATCGGCGGCGCACCGACGAGGCTTTCCAGCAAGTCGTGCCGCACCAGCCGCGACGATGATTTCCCAGCCACGCACAACGTGTTGTGGCTCGCCGTTGCGCGTGCTGCCGCGCGCCAATCCTGATCAGCCGGCGCGGGCGCGCCGCAATTGACCAGCATCGGCCATTTGCCCGCACTCATCTCAAACGATAGACAGCCTGCGTGGGCTTGCCCGGCCAGTTCCAGCGACGGCGGCGGGCCAACATCGGCGATGACGACAACGTCGCCGCGGTGCAGGCGTGCATAGCCGGTATTCGGCGCATGCTCAGGCAGGTTCACTGGCATATCGCCATAGGCCAGCACGGTCGCCAAGGCGTCGACATTCGGTGCGCCCATACCGTTGAAACGCGCCAGACAGCCGTCGCCCAGGCGCATCATGCGCAGGTGCGGCAGCATACGGTCGATCGCGGCGTGCAGCGCTGGCGGTGCCGCGCGATCGCGCACCGCGAAGCACTGGCGCAGCGGCAAGAAATCAAGCAGCAGCTCGACGGGAATGCCTGGATTGCGGCTGATATGACCGCCATCGGGCATGATCTGGCTTTCGAGCTCTTCGGAGAACGCCTTTTCGATCTCGGTGAGATGTCGGTCATGGCCAGCGACGCACAGATCGGCCAGCACGAGCGCCGTCAGCGCCAGCAGGCGCGGATAACCGGCCGGCGCATCGCGCCACGTCGCCGACAGCCGGATGAGCTGATCACCCAGGCTGTCCGCGATGCTGTCGTAGGTTTCCTGCTCGACGTCTTCCAGCAACAGCGGCGCACTGGCGATCCACGACATCAGTCGCCGGCCGATCACCGATGGTTCCCATGCAACGCCGGTCGGCTTGCTGCAGCGCTCGATCCACTCCTCGACCAGCGCCACGGCGTGATCGCGAGCGCTCTCCTGCTCGTGCTCGGCAGCGCGCAGATGACGAAGCCAGCCGAATCCGTGCAGCTCGCGCTCCCATTCGGGGCTTGGCGGCACCAGATCAAACGGCGATCCATCACCGATGAACGCCACCGCACCGCCGAAACCGAAATGCCCGACCTCGATCTCGCTCACGAAGCTGGGATCGGCCGTCCGCAACTCCTGCGGAACGATCAGCAGTTCGTCGGCGATCGGAGCACCATAGCGCCAGCGCAGCAGCCGCGAGCCCAGAATTCGGGCCAGCGCGGCACGGCGCACGCGATCCGTCGCGAGGCGCGCCAGCCGTGTCTGTTCGGTCAGTGTCAGCGCCGCCATGACCGCCTCCCGGGACGGATCATGACGCGGACGAGCACGCGATTTTGCGGCACTTTGGGTGGAAAACGACGGACGATACGCATGCTTTCCGGATTATCGCCGAAGCGGGGCGCACACAAGGCATCCAACCCTGGCCTGTGCGTTATCCCAGGCTCTTTCAGCCAGCCTTGCGCCTCAGGCGTGCGGCGAAAAAGCCGTCCATACCTGACAGCTCCGGCGTCTCCATGGGCAAATGCGACGGCAATGTGCGCAGATCGCCCTGGGACGTGATCCAGTCCGGCTCGCCGTCGATCTCCGCAGCCGTCACCGGAACCCGCTCGAAGCCCGCATGATCCGCCAACAGGCGATCAACCTGCAGATGGCCTTCTTCCGGCTCCAGCGAGCACGTGCAGTAGACGAGCAGGCCGCCCGGCCGCACCAATTCCGCCGCGTGGCTGAGCAGTCGGGCCTGCAACTGGGCCAGCCGCTCAACGTCCTTGGCGCGCTTCAGGCGCAGAATGTCGGGGTG
>JAEZBU010000418.1 GCA_023426855.1 Pseudomonadota bacterium
AAATGCTGCGCATCCAGGATCGCCATGATCGCGAGATGCTCTATGGTCCGACCAACGAGGAGCAGATCACGCAGATCTTCCGCGACAGCATCAAGAGCTACAAGGATCTGCCGCGCAATCTGTATCACATTCAGTGGAAGTTCCGGGACGAGATCCGGCCGCGCTTCGGCATCATGCGAGGCCGCGAATTCCTGATGAAGGACGCCTATTCGTTCGACCTCACGCCCGAGGCTGGCCGTCACGCCTACAACCGCATGTTCGCCGCCTACCTGCGCACGTTCGCGCGCATGGGGCTGCAATCGATCCCGATGGCCGCTGACACTGGTCCGATCGGTGGCGACCTGAGCCACGAGTTCATCATTCTGGCGGACACCGGCGAGAGCCAGGTCTATTGCCACAGGGATCTCATCGAAGGCGCCATTCCGCCGGCCAATACCGACTTCGACGGTGACCTGTCACCGATCGTGAAGGCGTGGACATCGCTGTATGCCGCCACCGACGAGAAGCACGACGAAGCGCGCTTCGATAGCGAAGTGCCCAAGGACAAGCAGGTCTCGGCGCGTGGCATCGAAGTCGGACACATCTTCTTCTTTGGCACCAAGTACTCGGAGCCAATGAACTGCCGTGTTCAGGGGCCGGATGGTTCGCGGGTGACGCTGCAAATGGGCTCTTACGGCGTCGGCGTGTCGCGGCTTGTTGGCGCGATCATCGAAGCCTGTCACGACGATGCCGGAATCGTCTGGCCAGTACCGGTGGCGCCGTTCGAGGTCGGGCTGATCAACCTGAAGGCGGGCGACGCGGCCACGGACGAAGCGTGCGCCGGCCTTTATGAGAAGTTCGTCAACGCCGGCGTCGAGGTGCTTTACGATGACACCGATGAACGCGCAGGCGGAAAGTTCGCAGCCATGGACCTGATTGGATTGCCCTATCAGGTCATCGTCGGGCCCAAGGGCTTGAAGGGTGGCGAAGTGGAATTGAAGTTCCGCCAGAAGGGCGATCGCGAAACGATCCCGCTCGACTCGGTGGTCAATCGCGTGGTCGATTTGGTCAAACGGCACCGCGTTCTGGCCTGAGGCGGGTAGCGCTCAGATCCAGGTTCCGCAACGGCGGAGAGTTGATACGTGTTCTGGCGTTCCGCATCCAGCGGGGCGCAGGCAGAGGGGGCAGAAGGCGCGGCGAGCGCACTTCTGATGTCAGCACACCGGATGAGCACGCAGATCGATACCCGGCCGTTCGCGCCATTCGAGTGGATGTTGGCACTGCGTTACCTGCGCGCCCGGCGCAAGGAAGGTTTCATCTCCGTCATCGCGGGCTTCTCGTTCGTCGGCATCCTGCTCGGTGTTGCCACGCTGATCATCGTGATGGCCGTCATGAACGGTTTCCGCAATCAGCTCTTCGAGAAGATCCTTGGACTCAACGGGCACGTCGTCGTCTACAAGATGTCCGGAACCGGACCGTTCAACGATTATCCTGACCTCGCGCAGCGCTTGGCAGCGACGCCTGGCGTGAAGGCCGTCGTGCCGTTGATCGAAGGCCAGGTGATGCTGTCCTCGCCGACGCAGGCGCTCGGCGGTATCGTGCGCGGCATCACGGAGCAGGGGCTTCAAGCTCTGCCGCTCGTCTCCAACAACGTCATTCTCGGTAGCCTTGAAGGTTTTGATACGAGTGGGGGCGTTGCCGTTGGCAGCCGGTTGGCGACGTCGCTCGGTTTGCAACTCGGCGACTCCGTGACGCTCGTCAATCCGCGCGGAAACACGACCCCCTTCGGCACGACGCCGCGCAGCAAGCCGTATCGGATCTCGGCGATCTTCGAGATGGGCATGGCGGAATATGACCGCACCATGCTGTTCATGCCGCTCGACGAAGCCAAGCGATACTTCTCGCGCGGCGATCAGGTCGACGTGCTGGAGATCATGGTTTCGGATCCGGAGCGTGTGGATCAGTACGTCGCGACCATGCGCCCGCTGGCAGGAGGCGACTACGCCTTCACGGATTGGCGACAGCGAAATCAGACCTTCTTCACCGTGCTCGAAGTCGAGCGAACCGTGATGTTCATCATCCTGTCGCTGATCGTTCTGGTGGCGGCGCTCAACATCATCTCCGGTTTGATGATGCTGGTGAAGGACAAGGGACGCGACATCGCCATCCTGCGTACTATGGGCGCCACCAAGGGCGCGGTGATGCGCGTGTTCCTGATTACGGGCGCTTCGATCGGCGTGGTCGGCACGATTGCCGGGCTGATCATCGGCATCATCTTCTGCTGGAATATCGAGGCAATCCGACAGTTCGTGCAGTGGTTGACCGGTACGACGCTGATGGACCCGGCAGTGTACTATCTCACGCGGCTGCCTGCGGACATCGACATCGGTGAGACCGCGTTCATCGTTGTCATGGCATTTGTGCTGTCGTTGCTCGCGACGCTGTATCCGTCGTGGCGGGCTTCCAGGCTCGATCCCGTTGAAGCTCTGCGATACGAGTGATTGGAATGCGGGACATGAACAACAGGCCGGTGCTTCAGCTTTCCGACCTTCGGCGCACGTATCGCCAGGGCTCGCGCGAAATCCATGTGCTGGCGGGCGCCAGTGCCGCCCTCTATCCGGGAGAGGCAGTTGCATTGGTCGGGCCATCCGGTGCCGGTAAGTCGACACTGCTTCACACCGCGGGCCTTCTCGAAACGCCCGACAGCGGGCAGGTCATCATCGACGGGAGCGACTGTGCCGGGATGTCGGACGACGAACGCACGCGCGTGCGTCGCGCCAGCATGGGCTTCGTCTATCAGTTTCACCAGTTGCTGCCGGAGTTCTCAGCGCTCGAAAACGTCGCGATGCCGCAAATGATACGAGGAAAGTCGCGGCGTCAGGCTCAGTCACGGGCGCGCGAACTGCTGTCCGCTGTTGGGCTTGGCGAGCGCGTCGATCATCGTCCGGCGGAGTTGTCCGGCGGAGAGCAGCAACGCACTGCGATCTGCCGAGCACTGGCCAATGCGCCGCGCCTGTTGCTGGCAGACGAGCCGACTGGCAATCTCGATCCGAGCACGGCAGATCTGGTGTTCTCCGAACTGGTCGCGCTCATCGAAAGGACAGGTGTGGCTGCCCTGATCGCCACGCACAACATGGAACTCGCCGCGCGCATGCATCGTGTGCTGCGACTGGAGGGTGGTGTGCTGGTCGAGGTGGCGCCGGGTTCGGTCAACTGACGTCCGGCGTTGTTGGCAATGCGTTCGGTGCAGCTACTCCATGTGGAACCGGGTGAAGTTTTCGACCGGTTCGCGATCTGCCGTGAAGCTGTTTTCCGGCGCTGAAAGGTCGGCGTGTCCCAGAGACATTCCGCACAGAATCATCTCGCTGTCCGGAATCCCAAGCTGCTGACGCACGATATGCGGATAGTTGGCGAGCGCTGCTTGCGGACACGTTTCCAGGCCCTCGCCGCGCGCCGCGATCATGATGCTCTGCAGAAACATGCCGAAGTCGATCAGGCTGCCGCGCCCTAGATCCTTGTCCAGGCTGAAGATGAGGCCAACGGGCGCGCCAAAGAACTGATAGTTCCGCCCGTGGTGGCGTTTGGACGCCGCACGATCGCCCTTGCCGATCCCGATGGCTTCGTAGAGCTGCCACCCCACGGCACGACGCCGCGCGAGATAAGGTTCTCGCCAAGTTTGCGGATAGTAATCGTACTCGCGCTGCGCAGGTACACCGGCATCGTGCGCTTCCAGCAGTGCAGCGGACAGCCTGTCGCGGGCTGCTCCCGTCAATACGTGGGCTTTCCAAGGCTGCATATTGCTGGCGCTCGGCGCGCGTCGGGAAACGTCGAGAATGCGCCCGATCACCTCTCGCGAAACAGTCGTCGGCAGAAAGGCGCGAATGCTGCGTCGGCCAGCCAGAGCGGCGCCAATTGCTCCCGACGCGGTCTGGGGCTCGGCCAATTTATCGGGTCCATTCGATGACGTGCTCGAAGAGTCGCCTGTGCGCACGCGTTTATCCTTCTTGTCAGCATGGCGGTTGACAATTTATATCTCGCTTCGCAAGAATAGAATATCGTTCTGTCTAATAGAACAAAAAGCTTTTAGGGACACCAAGGAAGGATCGACATGCTTCGTTTCAACCGTATTGCGGCGGCCGCTGTGGCCGTTCTCGGCGTTGGCTTTGCTGGCGCCGCCTCGGCCAAGGAACTGGTCATCGGCACCATCGGCATCACCGGCGACACGTTTCAGCTCTCGACAGCCTGGTCGAATGCGCTGATCAAGCAGGGTGGCCCGCTTCGCCTGACGCCAGTCGACGGCCGCGGAACCAACAATCTGCTGCGCATGGTCGCGACCAACCGCGCCGACCTCGGCTTCATCGGCAGCCCGCACTTCCAGGATGCTTTGAGCCGCACCGGTGCGTTCCAGAAGGAGCCGGAAGACGTCGTCGAGCGGTATAAGAACCTGCGCGTTCTGTTCGCGATTCCGACCGGCATGGGCCAGTACGTCGTGCGCGACGACAGCGGCATTCGCACGTTCGCCGACATGAAGGGCAAAAGCATCGCGTTCGGCACGCCGGGTGGTAACGCCGGCCGCGTCTCCACCATCCTGTTCCAGGCGCATGGCCTGGATGCCACCAAGGGTGACATCGATGGCCGGTACATCGAAGCAAACACCGCCTTCGACCAGCTTTCCAACGGTCAGATCAACGCGACGATCGCTTGGGGTGGCGTGCCGCAGTCAGGCGTTTTCAACGTCTCTCGTTCGCACAAGCTGCGCTTCATTTCGCCTGAGCCGGAGAAGTTCGATGCCTTCAAATCGAACGTGACCAACGGCCAGTTCTACGTCTTCCGCAAGTTCGAGCCGGCGCAGGTCACCGCTGCCTATGGCGATCATGTCGTGGCCGATGGCCCGGTCTATTTCTGGACCTTCCCGATGATGGTCATGGTCCGCGCCGACATGCCGGACGATGAGGCTTATGCGCTGACCAAGGCGGTATGGGACAACATCGAAACCATCACCAAAGAGAACGTTCAGCTCTCGCTGATGTCGTTCGATAATGCGCTGGAGCAGCTCTCAGCGCAGGTCCATCCGGGTGCCCGCAAGTATTTCGAAGAGAAGGGCGTTGCCGTTCCGAAGTAACAGCTAACGGCAGCTAACCGGCGCATTCGCGGACATCACAGGTCATGTCAGACACCATCCGTTATTTTCTGGGTGATGAGGACGATGCTTTGATCGCCCTCGTTCGCGCGCTCGGCCTCGCGGCCTGCGCGGCGCTCACGGGCTTCCTGATGTTCACGATTGCCGTCGGTCGTTACGGCAACTGGACGCAATATCAGGTCGTTCTGGCGTTGGTGCTGGCTGCTATCTTCTTCTTGTTCCCAGGGCCGTTGGCGCGCTTTTCCAGGCGCGCCGACGTGCTGCTGTCGATCGGTCTCGCCGGGCTTGGCGTTTACGCCGCCTGGTACATGATCGATCAGCACGCCGAGATCGCGGCCTATCGCGAAGGCCTGCCGAACAGCAGCGATATTTTTGTTTACGTCACCGGCACGTTGATTGTCCTGGAGGCCGCCCGTCGCGCCGAGGGCTGGATACTTCTGTCGATCGTCGCGGTGACCGTCGGCTATCTGCTGGCGGGTCCATGGCTGCCGGGTATCCTGTCGCATCGCGGCATGGATAGCCTGCAGG
The DNA here is from genome assembly GCA_023426855.1 of Pseudomonadota bacterium. Lineage (GTDB taxonomy): Bacteria > Pseudomonadota > Alphaproteobacteria > Rhizobiales > Hyphomicrobiaceae > ZC4RG25. The sequence continues at coordinate 5,648 of JAEZBU010000418.1, forward strand.
TCGCCGAGCTGTTCTACAGTCAGCAGGGCATCTTCGGTGTCGCCCTCGGCTCGGTCGTCGATATCGTTTACATCTACGTCATCTTCGGTGCCGCGTTGCGGCTGACCGGTGCTGGCGAGTTCTTCGACTGGATCGCCAGCCGTCTCACGATGGGGCGGCGCTCCGGCTCCGCGCAGTGTGCGATTATCGCGTCGGCGCTGTTCGGTTCGATCAATGGTTCCGCTTCGGCCAATGTCGTCGCCAACGGCGCCATTACGATCAACCTGATGCACCGCGCAGGCTACAGCCGCGCTTATGCGGGTGCGGTTGAGGCATCGTCCTCCGTTGTTGGGCAGATCCTGCCGCCGGTCATGGGCGTCGGCGCCTTCATCATGGCCGAGATCACCGGCATTCCCTACACCCAGATCATGCTTGCGGCGTTGCTGCCGGCACTGCTGTTCCTGTTGTCGCTTGGCATCGTCGCCGCACTTGAGGCTGCGCGCCTCGGGCTGAAGCCTCTGGACGAAGAGCCGGGTGCCTGGACGACGCAGCGCATTTCCCAGTTCATCACCATCGGCGGCGGCTTCACGGTTCTGCTCTATCTGCTGATGACGGGTTATTCGGTGGACCTGTCCGGCCTAGCCGCGACGTTGACCGTGATCGGTCTTGCACTGGTTCTGCCCGGAACGCGGCCCGGCTGGCGTGAGCTTGTACGCATCGCCATCGAAGGTGGCCGCGATGGTCTGATCGTGGCTGCGTCGTGCGCCGCAATCGGTGTCATCATCGGTGCGGTGTCGGCGACGGGTTTGGGTATCAAGGTCAGTCAGGCGATCATGTCGCTGGGTGGGGCCAGCCTGCTCCTGGCGCTCATTCTCGCTGCTTTCTGCGCGCTCGTGCTCGGCATGGGGCTGCCGACCGCAGCCTCTTATCTGATGGTCGTGTTCATCGCCGGTCCGGCGCTCATCCAACTCGGCCTGCCCGTCCTGGCCGCGCACATGTTCCTGTTCTACTTCGCGGTGATGTCAGCGGTGACGCCTCCCGTGCCGTTGGCGGTATTTGCTGCCGCGGCAATCGCACAGGTTCCGATGCTGCAGATCTCGATGATTTCTCTGCGGCTGTGTCTGGTTGCGTTCCTCATGCCGTTCATGTGGGTCTATTCGCCTGAGCTTATGCTCCAGGATGTATCTCTAGAGACCTTGCCGAATGTGATTGTCGCCGCTGTCACCCTGGTCTTCGCGGTCCTGTTGCTGGCGGCAGCACAAGTTGGTCACTTCCGAGGGTCGCTGACCGTGATCGAACGCGCTGCCGCGGCTCTTGCTGCTCTCATGATCTATCTTCCGTATGTTTCCTCCACGACGCTTGGCGTGCTGCTCGGATTGTCCGTGCTCGGCCGGCGTTATTGGCTCGGAAGAAAGACGGAGATGGAGGCGGCATGAGCGATGAAGCGGAGCAGCGCGGCGGCGTTGCGGCAGTGGATCGCGCCCTGTCGATCCTGGAAGTGTTCCGGCCTGGCGAGCGATCGCTCCCACTGGCGCAGATCGCGCAGCGAACGGGTCTTTATAAAAGCACGATCCTTCGGCTAGCCGCCTCGCTGGAACGCGCGGGATATATGGTGCGGCTGGACGATGGCCATTGGCGGCTCGGTCCGGCGCTTTCCCGACTGGGCTCGACATATCAGTCCGCGTTCAATCTGCGCGACTACATCGAGCCGACGTTGCAGCGGCTGGTCGATCGTTGCGGAGAGACCGCGGCGTTCTATATCCGCGACGGCAACGTCCGCGTCTGCCTGTTCCGCGCGGAGGCCAAGCATTCCGTCCGTCATCACATCAATGTCGGGCAGCATTTGCCGCTGGAACGTGGTGGGCCAGCGCGGGTGCTACGCGCCTTCACCGGTGGCGACGACGAGATCTCCGCGCAGGTCCGTCGCGACTTCTATTTCTTCTCGGCTGGCGAGCGCGATCCGGAAACATCCGGCGTGGCCGTGCCGGTGATGGATTCCAACGGACTGTGCGGGGCGATGGCTGTCATCGGCCCGACCACACGCATGACGTCGGAAGTCATGCAACGCTATCTGGGCGATGTGCTGCAGGCCAGCGTCGACGTATCGATCAAGCTCGGCGGCGACGTGCGCGGGCTGCAGGCCGCCATTCAACGACAACACGACAAGCAGAAGGTTTGACATGTCCCTGCCGCTTCAGGGTCTGCGCATATTGGATCTGACCAACGTGATGGCCGGCCCGTTCTGCTGCTATCAGCTTGCGCTGTTGGGCGCGGAAGTCATCAAGGTCGAACCGCCAGGATCGGGCGATCTGGCGCGCCAACTCGGTGCCGATGTCGAGCTCAATCGCAAGATGATGGGCGCTTCGTTTCTGGCGCAGAACGCTGGCAAGAAGTCGGTGACGCTGAACCTGAAGTCGCCGCGTGGTCAGGCGTTGTTCCATGAGCTGGTGAAGACCGCGGACGCGGTGGTTGAAAGCTTCCGACCGGGTGTGATGACACGTCTCGGATCGAACGCGGAAACGCTGCGCGCGCTCAATCCGCGGCTGGTTTACTGCGCGCTGTCCGGCTTTGGCCAGAAAGGACCGCTGAGCAGCCGCCCGGCCTACGACCAGATTATCCAAGGCATGTCGGGCATCATGAGCGTGACCGGCGACGAGAAAACCGGACCGCTGCGCGCCGGCTTTCCGGTCAGCGATGCGATCGCCGGTTTGAATGCCGCGATGTCGGTTTCCGCAGCGCTGGCCGGCGCGGCTCGCACCGGCAAGGGCGCGACCATCGATGTTTCGATGCTGGAATCGACCATCGCAACGGCCGCTTGGGTCGTCTCGAATTACCTGATCACCGGCCAAATCCCGAAGCCGATGGGCAACGAAAACCGTACCGCCAGCCCGTCGGGTACGCTGCGCGCGGCAGATGGGTTGCTGAACATTGCCGCCAACAAGCAGGAGCATTGGGAAAGCGTCGCCAGGGTGCTTGGCGTGCCCGAACTGATCGAAGATCCGCGCTTCAAGGATCGCGAGGATCGCAAAATCAATCGCGAGGAGCTGAAGGCGCTGCTCGAAACCGTTCTAGTGACACGCCCCGCCGAAGAATGGGAACGGCTGTTCAACGAAGCCGGCGTTCCGGCCGGGCGCGTGCTCAATGTCTCGGAAACGGTGGAGCTGGAGCAGCTTCGCCAACGCGACATGTTCCGCACCTTCGACCAAGTGCCCGGCATCGACAGGCCCGTGACGGTGTCGAACGGCGGCTTCCTGATCGAGGAAGAGGGGCGCGGCGAGATCGGCCCGCCACCGATGCTCGGTCAGCACAATGAAGACATCCTGACATCTCTCGGCGTGAGCGCCGCGGAGATTGCGGAGCTGAAGGAAAACAAGATCATATGAGCGACGCGTCGGAGAAACTCGCCGCCGACTGGTGGCGTACGGAAATCATCGATATCGAGCCGGGTTCGATCCGTGTGCGCGGCTTTCCGATCGAGCAACTGATCGGCAATATCGATTTCCCGCAGATGATCTGGTTGATGCTGCGCGGCACCGTGCCGAGCAAGGACGAGGCCGATCTGTTCGCCGCGATGCTGGTGGCTGGCGTCGATCACGGGCCGCAGGCTCCGTCCATCGCCATCGCCCGCATGTCGATGACGTGCGGCATCGGCATAAACAACGCGATGGCAACCGCCGCCAACGTCCTCGGCGATGTGCATGGTGGTGCCGGCGAGCAGACGATGGAGATCTTCGCCGATATCGTCGCGCGCCAGGAGGCCGGCGCGACGCTTGAAGACGCCACGCGCGCGTCTCTCGACGACTATCAAGCCAACGTCACGAAATACATTCCGGGTTTCGGCCACCGCTTCCATCCGAAGGATCCGCGCGGGCCTCGGCTACTGGCACTGGTCGACGCGGCGGCTGAGAAAGGTGTCGTATCGGGGCGTTACGCTGCCATCGGCCGAGCCATTCTCACTGACCTCGAGCGGCGTTCGGGCCGTCACTTGACCATGAACATCGATGGTAGCGGCGCTGTCATTCTCAGCGAACTCGGCTTCGCGCCGATGCTTGGGCGCGGGCTGTTCGTGCTGTCGCGCTCCGTTGGCATCCTATCCCACGCCTGGGAACAGCATCAGCAGGGCGGTCGCAATAAGGGACCGATCCCGCGGCAGTGGTCGTACACCTACGCTGGGCCAGCGCCGCGTGACTATCCGACGGGAGAAGCGAAATGAGCCTGTATCCGCCGCCCGCTGTCATCGAGGCCGAAGTCTTCAGTCCGATGCCTTCGAAGTTCCGCCGCGCCGTGCCGACCGCTTGGGCCAATGCCAACAAGGCCGGGCATCCGATCGACAGCTTCCTGGAAGGTCCGAGCTTCGATCGTGCCGGAAATCTGTACGTCACCGATATTCCGCACGGCCGCGTGTTTCGCATCGATCCGGCCGGGGAATGGACGCAGGTGACTGAATATGACGGCTGGCCGAACGGCCTGAAGATCCATAAGGACGGCCGCATTTTCATCACCGATTACAAGCGCGGCATCGTTCAGCTCGATCCCGAAAGCGGCGCCGTTACACCGGTGATCGAGCACTCACATTCCGAGAGCTTCAAGGGCGTCAACGACCTGTTCTTCGCCACCAACGGCGATATGTACTTCACCGATCAGGGCCAGAGCGGTTGGCATGATCCGACTGGCCGCGTGTTTCGCTATACCGCAGCGGGTCGGCTGGAAAAGCTGATCGACACGATCCCCAGCCCGAACGGCATCGTGCTCAACCTCGCCGAAACGCAGGTTCTCGTGTCTGTGACGCGCGCGTTGGCGGTATGGCGCATGCCGATCATGCCGGATGGCACGGTGTCGAAGGTTGGCACGTTCATCCAGCTTTCCGGCGGCCTGTCCGGTCCGGACGGCATGGCACTTGATGAGGAAGGCGGCCTCGTCGTTACGCATGCCGGCATGGCCGTCTGGCATTTCGACCGCCTCGGTCGACCCAAACATATGATCACACTGCCGACCGGCTTGTTCGGCACCAACGTGGCATTCGGCGGGCCGGATAATCGCACCGTCTACATCACCGAATCTGAAAGCGGCACCGTGCTGCGTGCGGAGCTGCCCGTAGCCGGCCGGCCCATGTATTCGCACCAGTGACCGTCGGCGAAGGAGAAACAAGAATGAAGCGCACGACGCGCCTGAAGCAGATGATCGAGCGGCCCGAGATCCTGGTTATGCCGGGAGCCTATGATCCGCTATCGGCCAAGCTGATCGAGCGGGCCGGGTTTGAAGCCGTGCAATGCACGGGGCTCGGCATCGTGGCGAGCCATCTCGGTTTGCCGGATGTGTCGGTATTGGCGATGAGCGATATGGCGGCGCGGACGGCTGCAATCGTGCAATCGGTGGATCTCCCGGTCATGGCTGATGCCGATACAGGCTTCGGCAACGCTGTGAACGTTTGGTACACGGTGCGCAGCATCGAGGCTGCGGGGGCGGCTGGCGTCAATCTCGAAGACCAGGTGATGCCGAAGCGGTGCGGGCATCTCGACGGCAAGGAAGTCATCTCGATCGAGGAAATGGCTGGCAAGCTGCGTGCGGCTGTCGATGCGCGGCAGGATCCGGATTTCGTCATCAACGCGCGTACCGACTCGCTCGCCGTCTATGGCCTGGAAGAGACGGTCCGGCGCGGCAATGCCTACCTCGAAGCCGGCGCGACGATGGTATTCGTCGACGGCGCTAACGATCGCGAGGCAATCCGCTCGCTGGCTTGCCGTATCAATGGCCCGGTCGCGGTGAACATGGTCGAGGGTGGTAAGACGCCGGAAGACCTGACGTTCGCCGAGCTCGAAGCGATGGGCGTCGCGCGCGTCAGCCTGCCGATCACGGCGTTCCTGGGCGCGCTGCGCGGCATGGAAGTGGCGCTGGCGGCCGCCAAGGCGCGCGGAAGTTTCGTCGCCGATCCGGCGCTGGTCTACGGATTTTCCGATGCGCACGAGTTGATCGGCATGGAACACGTCTACGACTTGGAGCGTCGCTTTCTGCCGGAGGAGAAGCTCGCGGCGAAGTACGCGCGCTGAACACGATAGGATTGCAGGTTACGGAATGAAGAGTTCACATCAGGCTTATCCGCTGGGTCTGCGGCCGGTCGAAGGACGCAACGCGCGGCTGCGCAAGGCGCTTGAGGCGGGCTTGCTGGTGGCGCCCGGCTGCTATGATTGCATCACCGGGCGGCTGGTGCAGCAGGCGGGATTCAACGCGACCTACGTCACCGGCTCCGGCATCTCCATGAGCGCGCTGGGCGCGCCGGACGTTGGCCTGATGTCGTACAGCGAGGTGATGGACCGCGTGAAGCGCATCGCCGACGTGATCGAGATTCCGGTGATCGCGGATATCGATACGGGTTATGGCGGGCCGCTGAATGTCATTCGCTGCGTGCGCGAGATGGAAGCGGGCGGCGTCAGCGCGGTGCAGATCGAGGATCAGGCGTGGCCAAAGAAGTGCGGTCACGAGCCGGGCCGCAAGCTGGTCGATACGCAGGAGATGGTCGGCCGCATCAAGGCTGCCGTCGATGCGCGCCGCGATGAGAATTTCGTCATCATCGCCCGCACCGATGCGCGCTCGACCGAAGGACTCGACGAGGCGATCGATCGGGCGAACATCTACGCCGAGGCCGGCGCCGACGTGCTGTTCGTGGAGTCGCCGGAGAGCCTCGACGAGATGCGCCGCGTCACAGCCGAAATTGCCAAGCCGACGCTGGCCAACATGGTGGAGGGCGGCCGTACGCCGATCCCACCCTTGAAGGATCTGGAAGCGATCGGCTATCGCCTCGCGATCTTCCCTAACTCGCTGACCCGTACGGTGGCGCGCATGGGCGCGCGCATGCTGGAAGAACTCGGCGGCAAGGGTAGCCTGGCCGGCTTCTCCGACAACATGGTCGATCACCGTGGTCTTTGGAATCTGTTCGATTATCCCGGCTGGACGGCGCTGGAAGAGCGCTTCACGTCCGACGGCAAGTAACGTCGACAGCTCATAAAACACCCTATAATCATGAGCGCGAACGGGGTGGTGCGATCAACGGCAAGTTGATTGTGCCGCCCCGTATCGTTATGTGCGGGCACGGTTTCCAACAGGTCGCGTACAGTCCAATGACGGCAGTTAAGTTGCTCGCTGGCTTGCGCTAATGTCGGCGTCATGAACGCTCCGATTCGCACCCCCCAGGATGTCACCCCCGTCGCCGTTCCTGCGATCGGGAAGACGACGGCCAAGTATGTGCACCTCAAGGTGCATTCCGCCTATTCGCTGCTGGAGGGCGCGCTGCCGATCGGAAAGCTCGGCAAGCTGGCCAAGGGGCTCGATTACCCGGCGATCGGCCTGACCGATACGAACAATCTGTTCGGCGTTTTGGAGTTCTCCGACAAGATCGCCGGATCGGGCATCCAGCCGATCGCGGGCGTGTCGCTGGCTATCGATTTCCAGGAGAAGAAGCCCGATCGCACCAGCGCCGCGATGCAGCCGGTGCAATCCCAGCCGCGTCGCGATGGGCTGATCGCGCTCTACGCCATGAGCGAGCGCGGCTATGCCAATCTGCTGAAACTCGTCAGCAGCGCGCATCTGGATTCCGGCGACGCTGATGGTCCGCACGTCAAGTTCAGCCAGCTCGCCGATGCGGCGGACGACCTGATCGTGCTGACCGGCGGTCCCGACGGGCCGATCGATGGCGCGCTGATTGCCGGTCAGCAACCCGTTGCCGAAGCCCGGTTGAAGGCGCTGCTCGATATCTACGGTGATCGCCTGTACGTTGAGGTGCAGCGGCACGGTGCACGGCATGAAGCCGAGGTCGAGCCGCAGGTGTTGGATCTCGCCTACGCGAACGACGTGCCAATCGTCGCGACCAACGAGGTCTATTTCGCGGCCAAGAGCGATTACGAAGCGCACGATGCGCTGCTGTGCATCGCCGAAGGTCGCACCGTAGTCGAGGACAACCGGCGGCGTGTTACGGCGGAGCATTATCTCAAGACCGCCGAGGAAATGGCGGAGCTGTTCGCCGACCTGCCCGAGGCGCTGGCAAACACCATTGAGATCGCCAAGCGCTGCGCATTCCGGCCGCGCGGGCGCAAGCCGATCCTGCCGCGTTTCGTTGCGACCGCAGATGGTGCGTCCGATGCCGATCAGCTCGCTGCCGAGGCCGAGGAGCTGAAGCGTCAAGCTGAGGAGGGGCTACGGTCACGTCTCGCCGAGGTGCCGCTCGCCGAAGGCTTCAGCGAGGAGGATTACTGGAAGCGGCTGGCGTTCGAGGTCGACATCATCACCCGGATGAAGTTTCCGGGTTACTTCCTGATCGTTGCGGACTTTATCAAGTGGTCCAAGAGCCAGGGCATTCCCGTAGGTCCGGGTCGCGGTTCGGGCGCGGGCTCGGTGGTCGCCTGGGCGCTGACCATCACCGATCTCGACCCGCTGCGATTTGGCCTGCTGTTCGAGCGCTTCCTCAACCCGGAACGCGTCTCGATGCCGGACTTCGACATCGACTTCTGCCAGGATCGCCGCGACGAGGTGATCCGCTACGTGCAGGCGAAGTACGGCGCCGACCGCGTCGCGCAGATCATTACGCACGGTAAGTTGCAGGCGCGCGCCGTGCTGCGCGACGTCGGCCGCGTGCTGCAGATGCCGTACGGCCAGGTCGACAAGCTCTGTAAGCTGGTGCCGAACAATCCGGCCAATCCGGTGACGTTGCCGGAGGCCATCGAGGGCGAGCCGAAGCTGCAGGAAGCCCGCGACGAGGAACCGATCGTCGCCCGTCTGCTTGAAATCGCGCAGAAGCTCGAAGGTCTTTATCGCCACGCCTCGACCCACGCCGCCGGCATGGTGATCGGCGACCGGCCGCTGGAGCAGCTCGTACCGCTGTACCGCGATCCCAAATCGAACTTCCCGATCACCCAGTTCAACTGGAAGCTGGTCGAAGCAGCGGGCCTTGTGAAGTTCGACTTCCTCGGCCTCAAGACGCTGACGGTTCTGAAGAAGGCAGTGGACTTCATCGCGCGCGGTCGTGGCACGACGATCGATCTCGCCGCTCTACCGCTCGACGACAAGCCGACCTACGAAATGCTGGCGCGGGCCGAAACGATCGGTGTGTTCCAGTTGGAAAGCACTGGCATGCGGGACAGCCTCAAGCGGCTGAAGCCCGACCGCTTCGAAGACATCATCGCCATGGTGGCGCTGTATCGTCCCGGCCCGATGGACAACATCCCGACCTACATCCACCGCAAGCACGGAGAGGAGCCGGTCGACTGCCTCCACCCGATCCTTGAGCCGATCCTCAAGGAAACCTATGGCGTCATCATCTACCAGGAGCAGGTGATGCAGATCGCCCAGGTGATGGCGGGCTTCTCGCTCGGCGACGCCGACTTGCTCCGCCGCGCCATGGGTAAGAAAGACAAGGCCGAAATGGCCAAGCAGCAGGCCCGGTTCGTCGAGGGTGCGATCAAGAACGGCGTGGCCAAGAAGGATGCGGTCTACATCTTTGAGCTGGTCGATAAGTTCGCTGGCTACGGTTTCAACAAATCGCACGCCGCTGCCTACGCGCTGGTCAGCTATCACACGGCCTATCTCAAGGCGAACTACCCTGAGGAATTCATTGCGGCGTCGATGACGCTCGACATGGCCAACACCGACAAGCTTAGCGTGTTCGCGGCCGAGGCGCGCCGCTGCAACATCGCGGTGAAGCCGCCGTGCGTCAACGAATCCGCGGTCGACTTCCTGCCGGAACCGGCCAAGGGCGCGGATAAGCCGGGTGCGATCCGCTATTCGATGGCGGCGCTGAAGAACATCGGTGAAGGCGCCATCCAGGAAATCATGGCGACCCGCGACAATGGCGGGACGTTCCAAAGTCTCGGCGATTTCGCCAGCCGGCTCAATCCGAAGGCGCTGAACAAGCGCGGACTGGAGACGCTGAGTTCGGCCGGCGCCTTCGATGCGCTGGAAGCAAACCGCGCACTGGTGCACGGCAACGTCGATCAGATTCTGGCGCTGTCGCAGCGCATGGCGGCCAACGCAGCAGATGGGACGAGCGACTTGTTCGGCGGCGGTGGCGGCGCATCCGCAGTGCCGCAGCTCGATATGCGCCCGGTGAAGGTGTGGACGCCGATGGAACGGCTGGAGAAGGAGTTCGATGCGATCGGCTTCTTCCTGTCCGGCCACCCCCTCGACGAATATGCCTCGGCGCTGGAAACGCTCGGCGTCAAAAGCTGGGTCGAGTTCGAGGCCGCCACCGAGCGCGGCGCGTCGGCAGGGCGTCTGGCCGCGATCGTCGTGTCGGCGCGCGAACGCAGGTCGGCTAAGGGCAATAAGTTCGCCTTCGCGATGTTCTCGGACACCACCGGCCAGTTCGAAGCGGTGATCTTCTCCGACACGTTGGCCCAGGCGGGCGATCTGTTGGAGCCGGGCACGCCGGTGCTGGTCTCGGTCGAGGCTGAGCGTGACGGCGATATGGTCAAGATGCGCGTGCAGGGGATCGAGTCACTGGATCGCGCCGCTGGTGCGGTGCAGAAGGGTTTGAAGCTGGTTCTGGCCCCGCCATCGACACCGGCGAGCCGAACGGCGCTGGCCGAAATCCGCGGTGCGCTGCGTCCGGGCCGCGGCGAGATACGGCTGGTGCTGCAACTGGAAGAGCGGGCGAAAGAGGTCGAGTTCGTCATGCCGGGCCGCTACGAGGTCGGCCCGATGTTGCGCGGTGTGTTGTCGACGGTGCCCGGCGTGCTCGAGATCGTGGAGATGTAGTTCAGGCCGGATTGGGTGCGGACGCCTGCAGCTTCTCGATTTTGCGGCGCTCGCGCAGCGAGTCGATCTCCGCGCCGACAAGGATGATCATCGCCGACAGCCAGATCCAGATCATGAAGCCGATGACGGCGCCCAGTGATCCGTAAGTCTGGTTGAACGTGCCGAAGCTTCCGACGTACCACGAGAAGCCCATCGACGTGGCGATCCAGAGGATCGTGGCGATGAAGCTGCCCAAAGTGATCAGCCGCCAGCGCGGTTGCTGTCGGCTGGGACCGAACCTGTAAAGCAGCGACAGAAACAGCAGCATCGTGAACAGCAGCAGCGGCCAGCGCAGCATCGAGAGCATCCAGGCCGCTTCCGATCTCTCCAGCCCGACGAATGCGAAAATGGCCGGCAGCACGACGATGACGCTGACCGTCAGCATCACGAACACCAGCGTGCCGATGGTAAAGGCGAGAGCTTCGAGGTTGTAGCGCACGAAACTGCGCGTCTCGCTCTCGGCGTGAACGGCATTGAGAGCATCGAACAGCCCCTTGATGCCCGCGTTGGCGCTCCACAGCGAGATGGCAAGACCCGTAAAGAAATAGATGCTGAGCGCTCCGCCGCCCTGGTTCTGGATCCGCGTGATCTGATCGCCGACGATCTCGATCGCACCGCCCGGCAGAACCTCCTGCCAGCCATCCAACTGCTGTTTGATCACGCCGGGATCGGCGAACAGACCATAGAGCGACACCAACGCCGCTACGGCCGGGAACAGTGCGAGCAAGGCGTAGAATGTGACGCCGGCCGCTATCAGCATCACCCGATCTTGCTCTATCCCCTTGTAGAGGCGTCCGAAAAAACTGCCTGCCGGCGGGGCAGGTGGCGTATCTGCAATCCGGGAGGCGTCCGCAGCAGCGGGTGATGCGGCGGCGGCGACCGTGTGATCAGGCTGACGGCCGCGTACGAAAATCGCACCAAGGAGTGTTAAACCGACCGCCAGGGACCGCAGCGCCGACCGTGTTGGAGCGGCCTCGGGCGAGACCTGCGCCTTATCCTCGACGGGAGTATTTTGTGCCATGAGTTTTCTGTGCCATCAGTTTTCCTTGTGCGCTCCCAGTAAGTAGGGCGCGCGGAACGTTCGGCAAACCGTGGCCTTGCTTTTGTTGTGGAATGCCGCTACATGGCACGCATTCCACACGTGGATCACGCGCTGCGGCAGGCCGACAACCCTGTTGCTTGCGCTCCGGTGGGCGTTGCCGTTCCTGAAAAGGCGCGGTGGCCTTCACGATCCGCGGAGGTTCAACCGGAAAAGAAAAGAGATCACGCATGCTGCCCGCGTTCAATATGCGTCAGCTCCTCGAAGCTGGCGTTCACTTCGGTCACCAAGCCCATCGCTGGAACCCGAAGATGGCTCCGTATATCTACGGCGTTCGCAACAAGATTCACATCGTCGACCTGACCCAGACCACGCCGCTGCTGCATCAAGCGCTGGTCAAGATCTCCGACACCGTGGCCCAGGGTGGCCGCGTGCTGTTCGTCGGCACCAAGCGTCAGGCGTCCGATTCCATCGCTGACGCGGCCAAGCGCTGCGCGCAGTACTACATCAATCACCGCTGGTTCGGTGGCACGCTGACCAACTGGAAGACGATTTCCCAGTCGATCCGCCGTCTGCGCCAGCTCGACGACATCCTCGCCGATCCGCAGGGCCGCACGAAGAAGGAAGTGCTGAACCTGACCCGTGAGCGCGACAAGCTCAATCAGGCGCTCGGCGGCATCAAGGAGATGGGCGGCACGCCGGACCTGCTGTTCGTGCTCGACACGAACAAGGAGCAGATCGCCATTCAGGAAGCCAAGAAGCTCGGCATCCCGATCGTGGCGGTCGTCGACACCAACTGCGATCCCGACAACATCGATTTCCCGATCCCGGGTAATGATGACGCCGGCCGTGCGATCACGCTGTATTGCGATCTCGTGGCGCGCGCTGCCATCGACGGTATCGAGCGCGGTCAGGCTGCTTCGGGTGTCGATCTCGGCGCATTGGAGAGCCCGACCGAAGAAGCGCTCAATGTGACCTTCAAGGGCATCGAGGCTGCTCGCGGCGAGGCTGACGATCTCAAGCGCATTTCCGGCATCACGCCGAAGCTTGAGCAGCGCCTCAACGATGCTGGCGTGTTCCATTTCTGGCAGATCGCTGATCTGGACGCAGAAACCGTCCAGGCGCTCGACCGCAAGCTGAAGCTGAAGGGCCAGGTTGCGCAAGACGACTGGGTTGGCCAGGCCAAGAAGTTGGTCGCAGTCGCCGCAGTCTGATCCGGGCTGACGGAACCGATTTCTCCGGCAGGCGCTGTGCATCGACAGCGCCTGTCTTTTCAATCCCGCAGGCGCAAGATGCGCCTTCCAACCCGAGAGGGTCTGCTGATGACGACGATCTCCGCCGCTATGGTTAAGGAACTCCGCGACAAGACCGGCGCGGGCATGATGGACTGTAAGCAGGCTCTGATCGAAAACAACGGCGATATCGAAGCCTCGGTCGACTGGCTGCGCAAGAAGGGCTTGTCGAAGGCCGCCAAGAAGTCTGGCCGCGTCGCGGCTGAAGGACTTGTCGGTGTTGCCGTCGACGGGAACGTCGGCTCGATGGTCGAAGTCAATTCCGAGACCGACTTCGTAGCCCGCAATGCGCAGTTTCAGGACATGGTCGGCCAGATTGCCAAGCTGTCGCTGAAGGCGGGCGGAAATCTGTCGACACTTCTCGCGGCGACCTATCCGGGCGGTTCGATCAGCGTCGAGGAGCATGTCAAAGAGGCGGTTGCGACCATCGGCGAGAACATGAGCGTGCGCCGCACCTCGGAACTCAAAGTCGGTGAAGGCGTAATCATCGATTACGTGCACAATCGCGTTGCGGATGGCCTCGGCAAGATGGGCGTTCTGCTGGCGCTGGAAAGCTCCGGCGACAAGGCGAAGGTCACGGAGTTTGGCCGCCAGGTTGCCATGCACATCGCGGCCGCTGCGCCGCTCTCGGTTTCGATCGATGAACTCGATCCAGCCGTGGTCGAGCGCGAGCGCGCAATCTACATCGATCAGGCGAAGGCCTCCGGCAAGCCGCAGGAAATCGCTGAGAAGATGGTGGAAGGCCGTCTGCGCAAGGAATTCTTCCAGCAGGTCGTTTTGCTGCAGCAGGTGTTCGTGATCGATGGCAAGGCGACTGTAGAGCAGGCCGTCAAGGCTGCGGCTGACGACATCGGTGCGCCGGTCAAGGTCGCAGGCTTCATCCGCTACGCGCTGGGTGAAGGCATCGAGAAGAAGGAAGAGGACTTCGCAGCGGAAGTCGCTGCGGCGGTCAGTGGGACGCGCTGATCGTCCGATCAATTCCTGATTTCAGAAATCAAAACACCGGTCGCAATTGCGATCGGTGTTTTTTTATTATCTCAATGTTCCATCGGGCATCATTTGAGTTTGTGCTCATCGCAAACCGAGAAAGCTCAAGATGGCCAAAACAACGACGATAAGTCCGATCAGATAAATAATTGAGTTCATGGCTTCCGCTTGATTGTTGGGTTTTCGCAGCCTCTCGTAGGGAAAAGTCGGTGATCAAGCGTATTGATCACCGACGAGTGGGAGAGAGCTAAACAGTCACATTAAACTTGGCGATTGAACCAGTTGTCGATCTGCTCGCGAGCCTGATCCTTGGAGTATCCATAGCGCTCCTGGATCTTACCTTCGAGCTGCTCACGCTTGCCGTTGATTTGAGTGAGATCATCGTCAGTGAGCTTGCCCCACTGTTCCTTGACCTTGCCGCTCATCTGCTTCCAATTACCGGCAACGCGATCCCAGTCCATGAGAAACCTCCTGAAACTACAGCGCTCACAATTCAAGAATTTGCGGGCGACTGTGATAATCACTCGCCCGCCGTACATGGAATAAACGCAAAGACTGCGCTGCAGTTCCTGGCATGCTTGAGGACGCTTGCCTCGCCGCTATGCGAGGCCCAGGAAAATCAGGGGATTCCGCAAAAAAAGTATCTACAACATGCGGTGGGCGGAATTGACCGATCTTTCAGTAATTCGCGAGAAAATAGATTTGGAGTTTTCCCGGAACGCAGCATATCTGCGGTAATTGCTCCGGATCGCTCAAAACGGGGTCGTCTTGCTTCAACTGCGCCCACTGGTGTTCACGCTGGGTCTGCTGCTGTGCGCGGTGGCGGGAGCCATGGTGCTGCCCGCAGCGGTGGATGCTGCCGACGGAACCGATCATTGGCAGGTTTTTCTCACCGCCTCCGTTATCACCGGTTTTGTCGGCGGACTCATGATGTTCGCCTCTTACAGCACGGTCTCGGCCAAGCTCGGCGTGCGTGAAGGCTTTGTGCTGACCACCGCGAGTTGGGTTTTGATATCGGCTTTCTCGGCGCTGCCATTTATCGGAATTGGCCTGAATTATACCGACAGCTTTTTCGAAGCGATGTCCGGCCTGACGACAACCGGATCAACGGTTATCGAACGCCTGGACAAGCTGCCACGAGGCCTGCTGTTGTGGCGGGCGTTGCTGCAGGGTATCGGCGGTTTCGGTATCATTGTTATGGCGATCATCATCTTGCCGTTCCTGCGGGTCGGCGGAATGCAGCTCTTTCAGGCCGAACGGCCGGATCGTGCGGAAAAGATCATGCCGCGTGCTGCGGAGCTGGTGAGTGCTGCCGGCAGCGTCTACCTCGGCCTGATGGTGGCGTGCACCGTGACCTATACCGTGCTTGGTATGACGCTGTTCGATGCTGTCTGCCACGCCCTGACGACGGTTTCGACGGCGGGCTTTTCCACCCACGATCATAGTTTCGCATTTTTCCAGTCGCCTTCGCTCGAGATCGCAGCGACTGTTTTCATGATCCTCGGCGCGCTGCCGTTCGTCGTACTGATCAAGGCTGTCAGCAGTGATCCGTGGGCATTGTTTCGTGACGCCCAGGTCCGCGGATTGATAACGGTGATCGTGGCGGTGATCCTGATGATGACGCTATGGCTGTCGTCGACGCGCGGTCTGCCGTTGGCCGATGCACTGAGACTGACAACCTTCAACGTGACGTCGATCGTCACGACGACCGGCTTTCACAGCGCTGATTACACGGCATGGGGCACCTTCGCGGTCGGCATGTTCTTCCTGCTGTTGTTCGTCGGTGGCTGCTCCGGATCGACCGCAGGCGCCATCAAGATCTACCGCCTGCAGGTTGCCGGCATGTTGGTGCGCGCCCACCTCCAGCATCTGATCAGTCCCAATCGCGTGGTCACGCTGACCTACAACGGTCGCCGTCTGCCGGACGACGTTCCGTTCTCCATCGTGGCGTTCCTGGCGGTTTACCTGGCCACGATCGGGATATTCACGGTGCTGCTAACGGCATTGGGCCTGGATTTTCTAACGGCGCTGTCGTCGGCCGCCACCGCGGTCGGTACGGTCGGGCCGGGATTGGGCGATACCGTCGGGCCATATGGCACCTTCTCCGCCTTGCCGGACGCGGCCAAATGGGCGCTGTCCGTCGCCATGCTGCTCGGCCGTCTTGAGCTGTTCACGGTACTTGTGCTGTTCCGGCCTGAGTTCTGGCGCTAAACTCGTCCTGCTGGCCTTTTCCGATCAGGGAATGCGGATGGCACCGGTCCCGATCACAACATCAGAAGAAACGCCTGAGGAAAACAATGATCGACGCTGCACGCGTACCGCTATCATTCGCGCATCTGGGCGCCCTGGATATCGGCCCCCCTGATCTTATAGACATGCTGGCGGAGGCTGGATTTTCCTCGACGAGTATTCGCACGCGGAAAGTTGCTCCTGGCTCGCCGGAATATCCGCTGAGCGACCCCGCTTTGCGCCGCGCAACGAAGCAGCGACTGGCCGCGACTGGATTCCGTGTGCGGGAGATAGAGATGGTCGGTCTGTCCCGCTCTCTCGACGTGCGCGAGTTGAAACCGATGTTTGAGATTGGTGCGGAGATAGGCGCGACCCGGGTCGTGTCTGCCGGCGATGATGATGACTTCGCGATCGTCGCCGAAAAGCTGGCGGAAGTGTGTGAGCTGGCGCGTGTCCATGGCTTTGCTGTGGATTTCGAGTTCATGCCGTTTCGTGCGGTAAAGTCGCTCGGCGATGCGCTGCAGGTTCTGAAGCTTGCCAACCAGCCGAACGCGCACATTCTGATGGACGCGCTGCATTTCCGGCGTTCGAACAGTTCCCTCGATGACTTGAAGAAAGTTGCGCCAAGTCTGATTGGCAGCATGCAGCTTTGTGATGCCCCGGCTGAGCCACCCGCCGATCTGATGTACGAGGCGCGCAGCGCACGACTTCTGACGGGAGAAGGCGGGTTGGATGTGAACGCCATCCTGGACGCTCTTCCACCCGATGTGGCACTTGGGGTAGAAGTACCGCTGGCCAATGCCTATCCCGATCTGAGTGCGTTGGAGCGCGCCAAGCTGACCGTATCGAAAACGCGGGAGTTTCTCGCAAAGCGCGCACAGCGCAACGCATAATCGGGATGATCTGGGAGATCTGCCAATGACCGAACCTGTCAAGTGGGGCATTCTGAGCACGGCCGGCATCGGCCTTAATCGCGTGATTCCGGCGATGAAGGCTGTGCCGATCTGTAATGTGCTGGCCATCGCATCGCGCCAGGAAGAAGCTGCGCGCGCTGCAGCCGACCGGCTGGGTATCGAGCGCGCTTATGGCTCCTACGAAGCCCTGCTGGCCGATCCCGAGATCGAGGCTGTGTACGTCCCGCTGCCCAACCACTTGCACGTGGAATGGTGCGCCAAGGCGCTCGAAGCCGGCAAGCATGTGCTGTGCGAAAAGCCGCTGGCTCTGACTGCGGACGATATCACGCCGCTGCTGGCGGTGCGCGATCGCACCGGCAAGCTCATCGAGGAAGCGTTCGCGATCCGCAATCATCCGCAATGGGCGGCGATGCGCGATAGCGTGGCATCAGGTGAGATCGGCGAGATCCGCTATGTGCAGACGACGCTCGCCTATAACAACATGAACCCGAAGGATATCCGCAACCAGGCCGGTATCGGCGGTGGCGGCCTGTACGACCTCGGCAGCTATGCCATCACCGGCAGCCGTTTCGTGTTCGGCGAGGAGCCGACCCGCGTCGTTGGTTTGCTCGACCGCGACGAGAACTTCCAGACCGATCGCCTGACCAGTGCCATCCTGCAGTTTCCGAAGGGGCAGGCGGTGTTCACTGTATCGACGCAGGCCGGGCCCAGCATCGGCGGCACCCATCAGCATTTCTCGGTGGTCGGCAACAAAGGCTGGATCCGGGCGGAGTTTCCGTATTCCCACGCCATTCCTGCCCAGTGCCATCTCTACATCGGCGATGATCGCAGCGTCGGCACCAAGCATGTTCGCGAAATACCGTTCCCGGCGGTCAATCAGTACGGGCTGCAGGGCGAGCGGTTCTCGCGCCTCGTCCGCGGCGAGGACGTGCCGCAGTTCCCGCTTGAGGACGCGATCGCGAATATGCGCGTCATCGATGCGCTGTTCCGCTCGTCCGAGCGCGGTGGCTGGGAAACGGTCTGAGGCTTTTGCCTGAACGACTACGCCGTATCCAACGCGGCGTAGTCGGATCGCGCCAGGGTGTCAGGCGAGCAGTTCGCCGAGGCGCTGGGTGGCCTTGAGCCCGCTGCCGGTAAGGACGACGACAGTCGTTTCGGATGGCTTGATCGTGCCGTTCGCCAGCAGTTGCGACAGGGCCGCTGCGGCCGCGGCGCTGGTCGGTTCGGCGTAAAGGCCGGCGGAGTTCGCCAGCGCCTTCACCGCCGCGATGATTTCATCCTCGCTGACCGCGACGGTGCCGCCGTGCGAGCGGCGAATGGCCTGCAGCACTTCACGCGTGCGGACCGGCTGCACGATGGCGGTGCCTTCCGCGATGGTCGGCTTGGGCTCGATTGCCACGAGATCCTCGCCGCCTGTGGCGAACGTGGCATGCAGCGGTGCGCAGTTGGTGGGCTGAACAGCGAACAGGCGCGGCAGCCGCGCAATCTGGCCGGCGCGCAGCAATTCCGAAAAGCCGATATCGCAGCCCAGCACATTGCTGCCAGCGCCGGTCGGGATGA
>JAEZBU010000026.1 GCA_023426855.1 Pseudomonadota bacterium
CTTCCAGCGTACCGAAGTACCGTCACATGCCTCCGGTCAGACCGGAGGCATGTGTGGATCGCTTCCTATTGGAAGCGGTTCGCTATTAGCGGAACAGCGACAGGATGTTCTGGCTGTTGCTGTTGGCGATGCTCAGCGCCTGGATGCCGAGCTGCTGCTGAACCTGCAGAGCCTGCAGACGCGTGGACTCTTCGTTCATGTCAGCGTCAACGAGCTGGCCAACGCCGCGCTCGATGGCATCGCTGAGCTTGCCCATGAAGTCCTTCTGCAGATCGATGCGCTTCTTGGCAGCGCCGAGTTCGGCAGCGCCGGTGGCGAGGTCCTTCAGACCGGTCTCGATGGCGGTCAGCATGTCGTCGAGGTCATCGTTGTCGACGTCGGTGGCCGTGACGTCGAGCGTCAGGATCGAGATGTCTGCAACAGCACCTTCACCCGTCGTGGTGAATTCGGTGTCGAGGATGCCAGCGCCATCACCGCCGCTGTCGATCAGGCGGATGTTGGCATAAGTCACCTCGATGCTGCCGGTCGTAACGGTTCCGGAAGCGTCGCGGTTGTAGGACGAAACGATGCTGAATTCCGTCGGGAAGTCGGTATCGGTCGAATCCGTCTGGAGCAGGTTGGAGCCTGCGTAGCTGGCATTACCAACGGTGTCCTTCAGGTGAGCCTGAATAACAGCGATTTCGCTCTGATACTTGGCCTTGTCTTCCGCGGAAGCGTTCTTCGCAGCCAGCACCTTCTGCTTCAGCTCGGTGACGCGATCAACCGTGTCGCTGATAGCCGTGTAAGCGGTGTCGACCTTGCCGGCGCCGAGGCCGAGAGCGTCCTGAACGGTCGAGATGGCCTGGTTGTCCGAGCGCATGGTGGTTGCGATCGACCAGTAAGCGGCGTTGTCGGAAGCAGTCGAAACGCGAAGGCCCGTCGAGATACGGCCCTGGGTGGTCTCAAGGTTCTTGTTGATGTTCGACAGGGTCTGCAGAGCAGTCATTGCCGAAGCGTTGGTGAGAAGGCTAGCCATGTGAAGTAATGTCCCTTTGGTGAATGCATTCGTTCGGGGACATACCGGATCGTCCGGTATAGCAGTGCGGCATCATGCCTTTGAAGCCGGGCTCTATGGCCGGGGCTCCAATCTGCCATCGATGATCATAGTGAACCAAAATGCTTGCGCAGACCTTAATGACGCCCACCGATTGCCATTAAAGGAACGAACGAATCAGGCCCCCAACGAGCAAATTCCATCCGTCAATCAAAACAAAGAAAAGAACTTTGAACGGTAGCGAAATTACCGTCGGTGGCAGCATCATCATGCCCATCGACATCGTTAACGTAGCCACGATCATGTCGATGACCAAAAACGGCAGGATAATCAGAAAGCCGATTTCAAATCCCCGCCTCAGTTCTGAAATCATGAAAGCTGGAATTAGCACGCGAAGCGAAATCTCTTCGTCCTGCGCGGCCGGCTGTCCTTCTGCCTGAGGCGGCGCCTGCTGCTGCGGTTCGAGCTGAGGTTGAGGCTGAGGTTGTGCTTGCGTCTGGTTCTGGCCCTGCGGCTGCCGACGTCCAGCTAAATCCTCGAAAAGTTGCAGGTCCTTTTCACGCACATTGGCGCGCATGAAGGCTTTAAACGGCTCCGTAATCTGAACGAACGCTTCGTCTTCGGTGATCCTGTTTTCAACGAGCGGCTTAAGGCCGTTGTTCCAGGCTTGGTCGAACGTCGGCGCCATGACGTAAAACGTCATGAAAAGCGCGAGGCTGATAAGAATCAGATTGGCCGGCGTCGTCTGCAGGCCGAGCCCAGCCCGCAGAAACGACAATGCAATCACGAAGCGGGTGAAACAGGTCACCATCACCAGCAGCCCCGGCGCCACCGACAGAACCGTGATGATGAGAACGAGCTGGATGATTCGGCCGGACGCCGTACCTTCTCCCGGCGGCACCAAGGTATCCAGGTTCGGAATTTGCGCAATCGCATCGCCCGGCAGCAGCAGGACGATCAGGACTGCCAGCGACGCGATGAAAAGCTTTGTCGCCGAACGGATCATTCGACCACGAAAGTATGAATGATGAGTTCGCCCACGCGGCCGTTACTGCGTGATTTGATTCTATCCGAAAGGTCTTCCCGGAGACTTTGAAAGCCGCCGGCTCCTTGGATTTGGACGAGCGTCACGGTGCGCAGCAAAGCGACAATATCTTCAGTGATTTTCGCGGCGAGCAAATCAGCGTCGGAGCCGTCCTCGCCCTCGAGAACAATAGATGCCTCGAGCCGCACCCAGGAATTCGCAGGCTCCGCCAGATTGGTGATGACCGGGTTCAGCGTCTTGATGACGACGGCATTCGCGACGCCTGGCTTGATCGCTTCCTGCCGCTTGGAAGCCTCAGCCTCCATCTTGCGTTGAACGGACTGCTCCACCATCCCGTAAAGCTGCAATCCGAGGAAACCGCCCCCACCAATAGCCACGAGGGACAGCACCACGACTGCGATGATAACGTTGAGCAGCGAGCCGCCCGAATCCTTGGGCTTTGCCGCTCCAGCATCTTCTATCGCAGTCGCCATGACAGCATCGGCTCCGGTACTTCAGAACGGAACAATAATGTCGAGGAGCTGCTGGCCGACACCCGGTTGCTGAACCTCGGTTATACGGCCGCGCCCACCATAGGCAATGCGCGCTTCCGCGATCTTGTCGTACGACACGGAGTTATCGGTCGCGATATCACGCGGACGCACCACCCCCGCAACACTCAGAACGCGCACCTCGAAATTGACGCGCACCTCCTGTGATCCGCTGATAACCAGATTCCCATTCGGAAGCACGTCAGAAACAATAGCTGCCACCAGCAATTCAATGCTTTCCGACCGCGATATTCCGCCGACGCCTTTCGACTTTGTCTGGGAATTGATCGAAGCGTCGTAGGCTCCCTCACCTTCGATCGAGGTTTTTCCCGTTTCCACGCTCCAGGAATGGCCGAGCCCGAGCGTCTTGTTCGAATCACGCTGGCGGTTGGAGGTATTGTCCAGCGACGCCCTGTCCCGGATCGAGATTTTGACGGTGACGACGTCGCCGACCTTTGTCGCCCGCGGATCGCGGAACAGATTGGCGCTTGAATCCTGCCAGAACGAATTGCCGGGCCGATAGCTGGCGGGCGTCAGTGGCTCACTCAGTATTGGCACACGGTTCGGCGTAAGCCCTGCACCAACCGGCGTCATGTGCGGCTCACGCCCGATGTCTTCGGGATGGACGCTGCAGGCCCCCACCAGCATCGCGGCAAAACAGAATGTTGCGCGTACGATCATGATTTTCCACCGCGCGCGGCTACATTGACGTCCGGAAGATCCGGGGTGACGCGCCCCGCGCCGGCAATCGTCATCTGCAATCGCGCTGCTGGAGCGGCCGGCATTTCGCTCAGGATTGCACTGGCGTTGCGGGGATTGAGCTTTGTCAAAACGGCGGCTGCCGTTTCCTCGTCCATCTCGACGAGTTGCGATGCCGCCGCATCCGGCCGCATCTTGGCGAAGATCTGAACCAGGGTTTCCTGCGCCTTGCGCGCAAACTCATCGCGGCGTTCCAGCCACTCGCGATATTCGGCGGTCCGCTTTTCCAGAAGCTCGATGCGCCGATCAAGCTCCTGCTCGATCTCGCCAAGCGTCTTCTTCTGCCACGCGAAGCGAGCATCAGCCGCCGCGTCCGCAATATTGATGCAGTACTGCTGCCCAGGCCCACCCTCAGTGGCTTTGCTGACGCGCTCCATCTGGCTGCCAGGCAATGCAGCCGGCAACGGCGCCGGGCCGTTGGGCTGTGCGACCTGCGGAACTGCTTCCGGCTGGCTCTCCGCTTCAACCGGCTCCGGCATCTGCGGCGGCGATTGCAGCGAAAGCGCCCTTTGAGCGATCTGAGGCTGCTGCTGCAGTTGAGGCGTTGGCAGGATTGGCTGTTGCTGCGTGGCGCGGCGCACACCCTGCCCGACCAGATCCGGCATTGTCGCCGGACCGAAGCCGCCCGGATCATCCTCGGCCACGACGCGAGGCTCCCAGCCTCTGCCGGAATCAGGCATATCGAACCGCTGTGCCGGAATTTGCGTGGTCGATGCGACAGCGGGCAGCCAATCCTGCTGAGCAAGCGTCGGCGATATGGCAATCAGCCCAACCGCAAAAGCGCAGCCCGCAATCGGCACAGCAAGACGAAGCAAACGAAATCCGTTTGTCATTGCACAACCAGCTCCGCCTGCAGCGCACCCGCTGTCTTTATTGCCTGCAGTATGGCGATAATACCCTGCGGCTTAAGTCCAATCTTATTCAAGCCGCTGACCAGCAAGTGCAGGTTGGTCCCACCGACAATCGCGATGTTTCCACCTTCCTGTTCTGCCTGCACGACCGTGTCATGCGTGACTTTTGTTTCGCCTCTGGAAAATGGCTCAGGCTGCGAAACCTTCGGAATATCCGTAACCCGCACTGACAAATTTCCATGCGCAACGGCAACCGTAGAAATCTGAACGTCGCGCCCGATCACGATGGTTCCGGTTCGCTCATCGATAACGACGCGCGCAGGCGCATCGGTCTCGACGAGAAGCTCGCCGATTTCCGCCATGAAACGTGCAGCACTGACATTGCGCGGACGCGCAAGCGTGATCGTCCGCAAATCCTCTTCGCGGGCCGTTCGAATGCCATACATCTGTCCGCTATAGGCGTTGACGACGTCTGCGACACGAACCGCTGTCGCGAAATCCGGACTGCGCAGCTCCAGCACAATGAACCGCTCATCGGAAAAACGGCCCGGCGCCTCGCGCTCGACCAAGCCGCCATTGGCAATGCGGCCTGTGGTGGGAACGCCCTGCGTTACCGTTTCGGATTTGCCGCCCGCTGCAAAACCGGTAACGGCGATCGGCCCCTGGGCAACGGCATAAATCTTGTCATCGGCGCCCGTCATGGGCGTCAGCACCAGCGTTCCGCCGGCCAGCGAAGTCGCATCGCCCATAGATGAAACGGTGACATCAATGCGCGAGCCCTGACCGATAAATGCCGGCAATTCGGCCGTCACCATAACGGCGGCAACGTTTTTGGACCGCGGCCGCGCATTGCGGACATTAACCCCCATGCGATCGAGCATCGATTGCATCGACTGCTCCGTAAATGGGGAATTGCGTAAACTATCGCCGGTGCCGTTCAGGCCGATCACCAAGCCGTAGCCAACCAATTGATTAACGCGGATGCCCTGAACCGAAACGATATCCTTGATACGGCTAGCCGCCGCCGCCGGTTCAGAGACCAGCGCCAACAGTACTGCGAGACAGGCAATCGCAATCCGACCGATCACTGAATGCCCACCCTTATGCTGCCGTCGTTCTGAACGATGCCGCGAATGATTGTTCCCGAATCCGTGTTTCGCACGCTAACGACATCGCCGATTCCAGCGGACTGCAGCGCAACGCCGAGCCCGGTTATCGTCAATCCCCCGGCCTGAAACACGACAGTCGCGGCCTTGCCCTGTGTGATAACGTGAGGCTCTCTGACTGCGTTGAAAGGAACCGGCTGGCCGGGCAGCAGAGTTCTCCGCGCGACTTTTCCGATGAGGGCATCGGGAGACACGAAAATCGGCATTTGACTTGCGCCAGACCGAAACAG
>JAEZBU010000030.1 GCA_023426855.1 Pseudomonadota bacterium
TCGGGCGATGCGAAACGTATCGCGCCGATTCCGGGACGGTTTCCCAATCTGCTCGAGCCACCACCGGGTTGCATTTTTTCCCCGCGTTGTCCGTTTGCTGAGAGCGCGTGCGAGAAAGAGCAGGCACTCGTCGACGTCAGGAGCGGACATGCCGCGCGATGCTGGAAGAGCGCGCAGTTGGGCGATTGGCCGGAGTCCGGCAGCTACGTCCACGAGCGCGCGGCGCCGACGGCGACGACCGAGGCGTTGGTGCGCACGGACGATCTCGTCAAAATTTATAAGCGCGGCCGCCTTGGTGGTGGCATTGAATGGACGCGCAAGCTGGGTGTTATTCCGTGGCCGCAGGTGCGCAGTGAAATCGTGCACGCGGTCGACGGCATTTCGCTGAGCATCGGCCGCGGCGAGGCCGTCGGTCTGGTCGGCGAAAGCGGCAGTGGCAAGTCGACATTTGGCCGGGTCCTGCTGCGCCTGATCGATCCGTCGGCGGGCAGCATCGAATTTGACAAGCGAGATATTGCCAAGGTTGAGGAAAGGGAACTGTCCGGTTTGCGAAAGAAAGCGCAGATCGTGTTTCAGAATCCGGATTCGTCGCTCAATCCGCGCCGGCGCGTCGGCGATGCCATCGCCCGCGCCGTGGCCGTGCAAACGGATGTGCCCTCAGTAAAGCGGCGTGCGCACGTCGAAGGGCTGCTCGATCGGGTCGGGTTGCCGCGATCTTACTATGACCGTTATCCGCATCAGCTCAGCGGCGGCGAGAAGCAGCGGGTCGGCATTGCGCGCGCGCTGGCAACCGATCCGGATTTCATCGTTTGTGACGAACCGGTATCCGCGCTCGATGTGTCGGTGCAGGCAACCGTGCTCAATCTGCTCGACGATCTGCGCCGGGATTTGAACATTTCATATCTGTTCATCTCACACGATCTGTCTGTCGTGTCCTACATCGCCGATCGCGTGGCGGTGATGTATTCCGGCCGAATTTGCGAGGTCGGCCCAACGGACGCGGTGCTGTCGCCGCCATATCACCCGTATACCGAGGCCCTCCTGTCTGCGGTGCCGCTGCCCACGCCGGGTGCAGAGAAGCGTCAACGGATCAGGTTGCGGGGAGATCGTCCGCCATCGGCCGCGGAGCGGGGTGGATGTCCGTTCCACACACGATGCCCGCGCGCGCTTGGCAAGATCTGTGAAACTGTTGCGCCGCCGGTGCTCGAGCCTGCGCCGGGCCATCGCATCGCATGCCACCTTCCGCTCGACGAGCTCATGCGAGTTCCGTCGGTGTTGCCCAATGCAAAGCCGGCGCACGCAGCGGAATAATTCACCAACTTGAATGATCCGAACCAAATAGGACGATTGCCATGAGTGCACCGCTGACAACGCCGCCAAAGCACGGTCACAAGAGCCTCCTATATTCGCACGTGGTCGATGACCTCGACAACCTGAAAGCGGATATCGCCGTGCTCGGCATACCGTACGGCTCGGCATATTCGATCGCCGACGTCAGCAACGATCAATCCAATGCCCCCACGGCGGTGCGCCAGGCGACGGACCGCGCGGTGCGTTCTCTGGAGCGCTATGACTTCGATATCGGCGGCCCGCTGCTGATGGGCAAAGATATTCGCATGGTCGATTGTGGGGACGTGATCGCGGATGCGCGCGATCTGGGCGCGAGCTATCGCAATGCCGAGGCTGCGGTTCGCAAAATTTTGAAGGCCGGGGCATTGCCGCTGATCATCGGCGGCGACCACGGTATTCCGATCCCGGTTCTGCGTGCCTACGACGATCAGGAAGCGCCGATTACGCTGGTGCATATCGATGCGCATCTCGATTGGCGTGACGAATTCAACGGCATACGGGACGGGCTTTCCAGTCCGATCCGGCGCATTTCCGAAATGAAGCACGTCGACCAGATTTTCCAGATCGGCATTCGCGCGCAGGGCAGCGCGCGGCCGGAAGAGGTTGCCGCCGCTGAAGCCTACGGCGCGCACATCATCACCGCCTACGAACTTCACGATGCGGGCATGGACGCCATCCTGGAGCGTATTCCTGCCGGCGGACGCTATTATCTGACCGTTGATGCCGACGGTATGGATCCATCCGTGATGCCCGCGGTGGCCGGTCCAGCGCTTGGCGGCGTCACCTATCATCAGGCCCGCAAGCTGATCCACGGCCTCGTCAACAAGGGACGCGTGGTGGGCATGGATATCGTCGAGATTACGCCCGCTGCCGACGTCAACCGCATTTCGTCGATCGCCGCGTGCCGGCTGTTCGTGAACATGATCGGCGCGACGATCAAGGCTGGGTACTACGAACGCTGAGCCGCCAACCGAGGAGACGTCATATGGCAGTTCACACCCGCATTCGCCCCTTCAACACGAAGGACACCTATCCCGAACAGAAGCTCGACAACGATCTGAGCCAGGCCGTCGTCGCGCGCGGAACGATGGTGTTTGTGCGCGGACAAGTTGCCCAGGATCTCGACAGCCGCGAAAGCAAACACATTGGTGATCCCGGCGCCCAGACCGCGTTGGCAATGGCCAATGTGAAACTGCTTCTGGAAGAAGCTGGCAGCGAAATGAGCCACATCTGCCGCATCGTCGTTTATGTCACCGATATCCGCTACCGCGAGGCGGTTTATCGCGAGATGGGCAAATGGCTGAAAGGCGTGTTTCCGTGTTCGACCGGGCTCGTCGTCCCGGCGCTGGCGCGTCCGGAATGGCTTGTCGAAATCGAGGTGACCGCGGTTATTCCCGACGCGTGATGGCGGCCGTACCCGTTTGCCACATCAGACGCGGGTCAGGCCCGGGCCGATATGACTGGCTATGCGATGACGCGATCCGGGATGGAAAAAGCGCGTGTAAGTCGTGATCAGGTCGTTGACGCGTGTCTGTCGCGTCACGACCAGACACGGCTCGCTGCGCTTGATGTCGAGCAAACGGCAGGTTTCGGCGTCGGCGAGCTGAGCCTCGATAAGCAGCGAGGCTTCCGTGGCGTGGGCGATGGCCTGCAAATAGTCCGTTGTCGATTGGGAAGCGAAGTCCTGTTTCAGGTAATCCGGCGCGAACTTGGGCAGCACGTAACGGTCCTCAAGCTGCACCGGGACACCATTGGACGAGTAAATGATCACGCTGTGAAACAGCGCAGTTTTCGGCGCGATTTCAAAGCGCGCGGCGAGATCGCGGGTCGCCTGAATGGTCACGATGCGATGGACCTTGGCCGAGAATCTGTCGCCCCGTTCACGAATCTCATCGGCGATATTGTGCAGTTTGACGATGGTCGACGCGGGTCTGGCCGCGGCGACGAACGTTCCGACACCGTGCAGTCGCGTCAGGATGCCTGCATCGGTCAGTTCACGGAATGCGCGATGCACCGTCAGCCGCGACGCCCCGAGCGTGGCGGCCAGCCCGTGTTCGCTCGGGACTTTTTCGCCGGCCTTCCACGTGCCGTCCGCGATACGATCGACGACATAAGCCTTAATCCGCTCGTACAGCGGCATCGGTCTGTCGGTGCCGGAGTTTTGCTGCTCGCGTTCTCGCTGCGAAGTGGCAAACGGCGACAATGGCATTGGAGTGTTCCGTTACTGTCCGGTGAAGCTTGCGGCCCGCTTTTCCAGGAACGCCCGTGTGCCTTCCTGATAATCGGCCGACGTCATACACAACGCACAGGCTTGCGCTTCGGTGGTAACGGCGGTTTCCAGACTGCCGTCGGAGCATGCATCCAAAACCCGTTTCGCCTGGGCCACCGCGATTGGCGCCAGTGTCGCGATGCGATCGGCAATGCGCGTGGCTTCGGCTTCGAGTTCCGCAGCCTCTACGACACTCGTGACGATGTGGCGTGCGCGTGCGGCTGGTGCGTCGATGATTTCGGCCGTCAGTCCCATGTGTCGGGCAATACCCGGTCCGGTGAGTCGTGCCAAGCGCGGAAGGCCGCCGCCGCCGGCAATCAAGCCCAGTGTGGGCTCGGGCAAGCCGAACCGCGCCAGTGTCGAAGCAATGCGGATATCGCAGGCGAGCGCCAGCTCGAAGCCGCCGCCGAGGCACCAGCCGTTCACGGCGGCAATCACCGGCTTTCCGCAAGCTGCGATGCGATCGTGAAAGACGGCGATTTTCTCGGACAAGGCGACAGAGTCGATTGGCGACAGTGCGCTCAGTTCGCGCACGTCCGAGCCTGCCGCAAAGTTCTTGCCTTCGCCCGTAATGACAATCGCACGGATATCGGAATTGCTGGCGGCGCCATCGAACGCGGCCTCCAGTTCGGCCCGCATCTCGGTGTTGATCGCATTGGCGGCCTTGGTGCGATTGAGCCGAAGCCATGCCGTGGTTCCCTGGATGTCGGTCAGGATCGTTCCGGCCACGATGTTTGCCCTCTCGCTTCTGTTGTTGACTCGGTGTATGGAACCTGAACTTATATATACATGCTCAGATAGGTAGATCTAGACGTGAAGATCGCATTTCTCGGTATAGGCTTGATGGGAGCGCCGATGGCGCGCCGTCTGCTTCAGGCGGGCTACGACGTTACGGTTTGGAACAGAACGCGCGCCAAGGCCGAGGCGCTCGCCGGTGACGGGGCGACCGTCGCGCCTACCCCAGTCGTGGCTGTTGCGTCGGCCCGCATCGTCATCACGATCGTTGAAAATGCGTCCGTTGTTGAGGATGTGCTGTTCGCCAGCGGCGCGGCGCATGCGGCGCAGACCGGCACGATATTCGTAGACATGAGTTCGATCGCGCCGCAGTTTGCCCGTGCGCATGCAAAACGGCTGCGCGACATTGGACACGTCCATATCGATGCGCCTGTTTCCGGTGGTCCGGATGGTGCTGAGATCGGCACTTTGGCGATCATGGCCGGTGGCGACGCGACGGACTTCGAAACCGTAAAGCCGGTGCTGTCGGCGATGGGACGGCCCACATTGGTCGGGCCGTCCGGGGCAGGGCAATTCGCAAAGCTGACCAGTCAGATGATCGCCTCCACAGCGATGTCGGCCGTCGCCGAGGCATTTGTGTTGGCGCGCGCGGAGGGTATTGATCCTCTTCGTGTGCAAGAAGCGCTGTCAGGCGGATTTGCAGATTCCCGAATTCTGCAGATTCACGGAAAACGCATGGTCGAGCGCAATTTCGTGCCCGGCGGCCATGTTCATACTTTCGTTAAAGATCTGAAAGCGGCGCATAGTATTGCGGCGACGCATAAGCTCGATCTTCCTGTGACGGGACTGGCGTTCGCGTTGTTCCAGGCGCTGTGCGAACGGTCTGCTGAATGCGATATTGCTGCAATGGCACTTGAAATCGAGCAAAGAAATCCGTCTCATCGCATAGGAATGGGCGCCGACAGGCTGCCCGAGTAAAAATCGCTTCGAATTGTGGTGAACACACAATCTGCCGTCAAACTGTTCTTTTTGTCAGGAGGGATTCAGATGAATAGACGCAAGTTTCTAAAAACAACCGCCGTGGGTGCTGCCGCAAGCGCGACGCTGGCGACGCCTGCAATTTCGCAGGGGCGCATGGAATGGCGGATGGTGACGGCATGGCCGCCGAACCTGCCGGGACCGGGAACGAGCGCGACCTGGCTTGCCGACAAGATCACGAAGATGAGTGAAGGCAAGCTGTCGGTTAAGGTTCACGGCGCTGGCGAACTCGCGCCGGCCGCCGGCGTGTTCGATGCGGTCGCCAAAGGTGCGGCCGAGATGTATCACGCGGTGCCGACCTACTGGCGCGGCAAATCTCAGGGCATCGTTCTGTTCGGCAACTTCCCGTTCGGCCTGATGGCGAGCGAGCAGCACGCGTGGATGCTCCATGGCGGCGGACAGGACCTGTACGACGAAATGTACGGCCGCTTCGGACTGAAAGGTTTCCTTTGCGGCAATACCGGCAATCAGTGGATGGGCTGGTTCAAGCGCGAAATCAAATCTGCCGAGGACTTCAAGGGTCTGCGCTACCGCAGTCCAGGCCTGGGCGGTGAAATGTACCGTCGTATGGGTGCTGCTGTGGTTCAGCTTGCCGGTGGCGAGATTTTCCCTGCGCTGCAGGCCGGCACGATCGATGCCGCCGAGTTTATCGGTCCTTGGTCGGACGCGGCTCTCGGTTTCCATCAGGCCGCGAAGTTCTATTATTGGCCGGGCGTGCAGGAACCCGCTTCCGCCGAGGAATGCGTGATCAACAAATCCAAGTGGGATGCGTTGTCGCCAGAATTGAAGCAGGTCGTCGAAGTGGCCTGCGCCGCGACGTACGCCTATTCGACCACCGAGTACATCGTCCGCAATCCGATCGCACTGAAGAACCTGGTTGAGAAGAACGGCGTCCAGGTCAGGCAGGCACCGGACGACGTTCTGATCGCCGCAGGAAACGCTGCGGGTGAGATCATGTCCGAGTTGCGCCAGGACAGCGATCCGCTGGTCAAGAAGATTGCTGACGCCTACGTCGCATTCCGCAAATCCGCCATCGACAATGCGCGTTATACCGAGACCGCGATGTCGAACGCGCGCGATCTTTCATACAAGTTTGGTGATTGATGCTGCTGCCGCCAGGACGTAACTCCTGGCGGCTTTCATTTTCCGGGACAAAGCTGATGCTAAATAGGCTCCGGTCTTTCGCGGCGTTCGTAGATGGTATCAACGAACGGATCGGTCAAAGTCTTGGAATTCTGGTTTGGTTGGTCGCGCTGGTATGCGCGATTGTGGTCGTGCTGCGCTACGTCTTTCATATGAGCTTCACCTGGATGCAAGAGCTCTACGTTTGGATACACGCAGTGGTATTCCTGACGGGCGCCAGTTACGCGATGTTGATGAATTCGCACGTTCGCGTCGACATTCTGTATTCCAAGTGGTCCATTCGAACGCGCGCTATTGTCGAGATTATCGGTGCAATTATCTTCACGCTGCCCTGGATGCTCATCCTGGCATGGCTGACTTGGCCATTCGTCGTCGATTCATGGTCGATCTTAGAAGGCTCATCGCAGCCAAACGGCATGCCGGGCGTATTCCTGCTTCGCACCATGCTATTGGTGTTCTGCGCTTTCATGGCAATACAATGCCTCGCAATTGTTGCCCGCGGAGTCCTCGTACTCGCCGGTGACGAAGAGGCAGCAAACACCCCGCCCTACGCGCCGGAAATCAGCGCGTTTGACCAACCTTCGCCTTGAAAGCCGGAAGCTGACTGATGTTGTCAACTGGCGACGTAATCTCGAT
>JAEZBU010000035.1 GCA_023426855.1 Pseudomonadota bacterium
CGCCTGCGCCGCACCCGGCACGACCATTGACGCCGTAACGTCGCCCACGGGACCGGTGTCGATTGAAGGCTACTATGACGAGGCGCTGTGCCTGCCGGGCCTGCTGATGGAAATCCGTGCCGGTGAAGCGGCAGGCGCTGATGCGCATGTGATTGCCTGCTTCGACGATACCGGGCTCGATGCGGCGCGCCAAATCGCCAGCGCGCCCGTCATCGGGATAGGCGAGGCGGCCTATCACGCCGCGACGCTGATTGCGCACAAGTTCACCGTCGTGACCACGCTAGAGCGGTCGGTTCCGGCGCTGGAAGCCAATATCCTGAAATACGGGTTCGACCGGCGCTGCGCCCGAGTGCGGGCGGCCGAAGTTCCGGTGTTGGCGCTGGAGGATACGCAGTCGGCCGCGCGGGCGCGCATCGATGATGAAATCAGCCGCGCCTTGCGGGAGGATCGCGCGGAGGCGATCGTGCTCGGCTGCGCCGGGATGGCCAAGCTGGCCCGCGATTTGACGGCGCGCCATGGCTGCCCGGTGATCGACGGCGTGGGCGCCGCTGTGAAGCTGGCGGAGATGCTGGTCAGCCTCGGGCACCGCACGTCAAAACGCGGCGGATACCAGCCCGGTGAGGTCAAGTCATTGACTGGCCCCATGAAAGACTTGATGAGCTGACGCGCTGCAATTTCCGGGTGTTGCCGCGAAGACACGCATAGGTTGCAGATATACGAAGCGCTGGAACCAACCAATGGCATGCACGTTCTACGTGTGCCTGCCGGTCACGCCCCCTAACCATGACCGGTAGCGAAATAGGGTGTCTCGCGGTCTCCCCCCGACGAGACACCCTTCTTGCGTTTTAGACGCCGATTTTACAGCCCCAAAATCAGATTGCTGCGGATCGCGCTGCTCGCGCACCTCTGCCCGCCTCGGACCCGCGAATGCGTGTTGCGTCGGAGCAACAATAGCAACTAAAGGTTGCTATCGGATCATCCGCACGGGAACGAAATACTCGCTCGCAGGTTGTGTTGGTGCCACCGGTCACGCCCCCTAACCATGATCGGTGGTCATGAGGGTGCCTCTAGGTCTCCCCCCGACGAGGCACCCTTTTCCTTTTCTCAGTCGATAGAGCCAGCCGCTGCAATCACGTCGGGGCTCGCTGTCGACTCTCCCGAAAATCGAGGCTCCCGGATCAACGCGACCGTGCGGCCAGACGGTCGTTGGCCCGTTCCAGCCTGTCGCTGAGTTCGCGGATAATCGCCAT
Source organism: Pseudomonadota bacterium (assembly GCA_023426855.1). Taxonomy (GTDB): domain Bacteria; phylum Pseudomonadota; class Alphaproteobacteria; order Rhizobiales; family Hyphomicrobiaceae; genus ZC4RG25. The sequence goes on from JAEZBU010000035.1 coordinate 1,251, forward strand.
CGATAAAGCTGGCACCTGCTGGACGATGTGCAGGAAGGTCATCTTGTCGATTCGCAGCGCCTGCACGTCGGAATGCGCCGCGATCTTCGCGGTTCTCGGCTTGTCGCACAGAACACCCATTTCACCGATCAGCTCTGTCACGCCCAGGCGCGCCAGCGGCACCTCGCCGGCATCGGTGACGCGCAGCACGTCCACTTCGCCGTCCAGGATGATGAATACGGCGTCCGACGACGCGCCCTGGTCAAACAGAACTTCGCCCTTCTGGTAATGGATGCGTTGTCCAGCGAAGGCCATCAACTTGAGCTTGCTGATCTCGATGTCGCGCAACATCGGGATCTGCTGAAGAGTTCTGATTTCGTCTTCTATCGACACGCGATCACCTTCATACTCGATCGTGTTTTGTTGTGATGTGTTGCTGCATCGTGGTTATACAGCCACTTCATGACGGGTCGTGCGAGGAGTCAATTGCGCGCGCGGACCATCGAACGTCAGAACCTGATCGAAACCGTCATGATCGAAGTGCTCAGGCAGGCTCATGACGAGCGTCTGGGTGTCCATTTCGCGGCGTAAATTACAAATGATATCAGCGACTTCATGGTGGCCGTAGGCTGACAGCGCGCCGTCGATGACCAGAACGCCTGGGCGCTTGATGAGACTGCGCGCAATGTCGATTGCGACGCGCTGCCGGTGATCGAGCTGCTTGCCAGCGGGGCCGACGTCGAATTGCAGGCCCATCCGGTGAATTGCAGGGGCGAGACCGCTGCCATCCAGCACCTCCTGCATGACTTCGGAGACCTTCAGCTCGGCATCGGGCAAATCGAACGCCAGCCTGCCGAACAGGAGGTTGCTGCGGATCGAGGCCGACTGCATGAAAGCGTTGGGATCGTAGAACTCGATGAGATCGGGGCGTGATTTCAGGCGCGTTCGCATCTCGGCGCGTGCTTCCACGATACGGCTGCGTAAATCGTCATCGAGCAACCGGAAGCGATGGCGCGGCTCGATGTAATCGAGCGCGTAGCCGATCAGCATGGTCTGGCCATCGCTTGCGAGCGCGGATAGCTCTGTGCCGGGCGACAGACCCGCGATGAGCTGCTTTGCAGCGGTCATTTCGTCGGCGCCAAGAAACGCATAGCGCTCGAACAGCGGATCGCCGGGGGCGATGCCGTCGAACATCTCGATGGTATTCGCCGCGATGGTCCGACCGATGAGGGTCAAGGGCTCGATAAGGCCGCGATCCTGAAGGACGGCTCGGAATATCGGATGCGCTGTCAGCGCGTTGCCTTCCGGGGCGCCCTTGATTGGACGTCCGAACAGCAGGTTCTCGCCCATCGTCGCGTTGGCATTGTACTGGAGTGGGGCGAACGGCTCGACATAACGTTCCAGGCCGCGGGCCCTGAGACGGTCGGACATGCTCCTCCGAGCGGCGACTATGGCGGCCTGAATGTCAGCATCGGTGGTGTCCAGGCGGCCAACAAGGCCAAGGCGGTAGATGTCGTCCCGCATTCCGACAGCGTCGACCACCTCCAGCAGACGCGCGTCGAGCGCGGCGGGGCCATCGACCCCGGCAGCCGTGTAGTCGATCCAGTCATCGTTGTCGGTGATGACGAGGTTGCCACTCAATTCGGCTTCTGTAAGCAGCCAATGGGTTTTCCTGTCATGATTTGCGCCGAGGTCCCGGTTCGGCTGGCTGCGGTTCAGCGAGAACAGGATGTTATCGCGGATCGAGCCCTGGAACATGCTGGGCTCGGTGCCGGCATATCCGAGCAAGGTTCTTGAATGCGTGGCTGGGAGGTCCGCAAGCGAGCGGCCGCCGACCGCTATGGTCCCCTTGTATGTCAGCATTTGCCGGCCGAGGGCGCGTGCGAAGGCGCTACGGCCGCTGCCCGCCGGTCCAACCAGTGCGACATGGCCCGGGCGTTCGATCAGGCCATTGACGGTGTCGAGCACGGTGGTGCCGAGCTGGTCGGAGATTTGCAGGCCCTCGACCTTGATCGGCGTCGCAGCCGATAGATCCTCCGCCGGCGGCGTGCCGGGTGGCATCAAGCGGTCGCTGCCGAGCTGTGATGCGATCAACTGGCACTTGGCGTTGACGTCCATGCGCTGCTGATCCCAGTCAATCAGCTCCTTGATCGGCGGCGGCAGGTCGCGGTAGGCGGCGATCACGGCGACGAGCTGCCCCAGATCCAGGCGGCCCGTGAGCGCGAAATAGCCTCCCACCGCGAAAAACAGGAACGGTGTGAACTGGGACATCAGGTTGTTCAGGAACTTGACCGCGAACTTGCGCTTGAAGAGGCTCGCTCTGATGGAAAACAGGTTGCTGAGCCGGGTCCCTACTTCCGCCTGGGTGTAGGGCAGGGTGCCATGGGTGAGGATGGCCGGTGCGCCCTCGATCAGTTCGCCGATCCGGCCGGACAGTGTACGTGAGACCAGTTGTCGCTCACGCCCAAGGCGCACCTGTTCGCGTCGCAGGATCGGAATGATGACGGCCTGCAAAGCGACGATGGCGAGGGCCACGAGGCCCAGCCAGATGTTCTGGACCAGGATGAACAGCAGAGCGGTGAGGGCCTGGGCGCTGAGAAAGGCCGGCTGGATGAAGGCGTCGCCGATGAAGCCGCCGATCGGCTCGACTTCATTGTTGACCATCGTGGCCGCTTCGGCCGGCTTGACGGTGCGGATTTCCTCCGGCTTGAAGCTGAGGAATTTGCTCAGCAACTCGTAGCGCAGCCGGCGCAGCATGCGCTCTCCAAGGATGCCCTTGCGCAGGTTGATGATATACTTGAAGGCACCGTTGATGAGCACCAGCAGCAGGTAAATGCCGCTCAGAGCAAAGAGAAATCCGATCTGGTCGAGCTGGGTGCCACCAACCAGCCAGTCCGGAAGCCAGTTCCACACCGAGGTCGCGGGCACGGTAGTCTGGCCGGGCGGGAAGGCACGACCCTGCAGGGCTTCGTTGACGATCCGCTTGGGGATTTCCAGCGCCGCCCAGTAGAATAGCAGCGACAGTACGATCAGCAGCAGAATCGCGATCTGTTCGCGCTTGCTGTGAGTCCAGACGAAGCGGAAAATGCTCTGTTCCAAATCCGCTCTCCGCCGCGATGCCGATTTGGGGTTGTCCGACAACCAGCGCGGGCATTTTGAGTAAGCTGCGCGAAAATTGGACCAGCCACAAGTGTTGCCTGACGTATGAGCAAATATAACAGCGGCAAGTTTGCTGTGCGCGGGCTATAGCCAAAAGCGCTGCGCTGCAATAGAAGACGCCCCCGACATGCCAAAACGAACAGACATCAAATCGATCCTCATTATCGGTGCGGGGCCGATCGTCATCGGCCAAGCCTGCGAGTTCGACTATTCGGGCACGCAAGCTTGTAAAGCATTGAAAGCCGAGGGCTATCGCATCGTGCTGGTGAATTCCAACCCAGCCACGATCATGACCGACCCCGAGTTGGCAGACGCCACTTACATCGAGCCGATCACGCCCGAGGTGGTTGCCAAGATCATTGCGGCCGAGCGCCCCGACGCGCTGCTGCCGACGATGGGCGGGCAAACTGCGCTCAATACGGCGCTGGCGCTGCACAAGCAGGGGGTTCTGTCGGCCTATGGCGTCGAGATGATCGGCGCACGCGCCGAATCGATCGACAAGGCCGAAGATCGCCAGCTTTTCCGCGAGGCGATGACACGGATCGGACTGGAAACGCCACGCTCGGTACTGGCTCATACCATGGCCGAGGCCCTGGCCGGGCTCGAGCACGTGCGCCTGCCGGCAATCATCCGGCCGTCGTTCACCATGGGCGGTACGGGCGGCGGTGTTGCCTACAACCGTGAAGAGTTCGTCGAGATCATCGAGCGTGGGCTCGATGCATCGCCGACCAACCAGGTGCTGGTCGAGGAGAGCGTCCTCGGCTGGAAGGAATACGAGATGGAGGTCGTCCGCGACAAGGCGGACAACTGCATCATCATCTGCTCGATCGAGAACGTCGATCCGATGGGCGTGCATACGGGTGACTCGATCACCGTGGCGCCGGCCCTGACGCTGACCGATAAAGAATACCAGATGATGCGCGACGCCTCGCTGGCGGTTCTGCGCGAGATCGGCGTCGAGACCGGCGGCTCCAACGTGCAGTTCGCGGTCAATCCGGCGGATGGACGCCTCGTCGTCATCGAGATGAACCCGCGCGTGTCGCGGTCGTCGGCACTGGCATCCAAGGCAACCGGCTTCCCGATCGCCAAGGTCGCCGCGAAGCTTGCCGTCGGATACACGCTGGACGAGCTGGAAAACGACATCACGGGCGGGGCTACGCCGGCGGCGTTCGAGCCGACCATCGACTATGTCGTCACCAAGATCCCGCGCTTCGCCTTCGAGAAGTTCCCCGGCGCCGACACCACGCTGACCACCTCGATGAAGTCGGTCGGTGAGGTGATGGCCATCGGCCGGACCTTCGCGGAAAGCCTGCAGAAGGCGCTGCGTTCGATGGAAACCGGGCTCACCGGCCTTGACGATATCGCCATCGAGGGGCTGGGCCAGGGCGACGACAAGAACGCCATTCGGGCGGCACTGGGCCGTCCGGCGCCGGATCGCATTCTCAAAGTCGGCCAAGCCCTGAGGCTCGGTCTGTCGCACGAGGAAGTGCAGGCCGCCTGCCAGTTCGATCCGTGGTTCATCGAGCGGCTGCAAGAGATCATCGACGTCGAGGCGCGGGTCATCGCACACGGCCTGCCGGGTGCCGAAGACCAGATGCGTATGCTGAAAAGCATGGGCTTTTCCGATGCGCGGCTGGCCAAGCTGGCCAATCTCGGTGAAGACGAGGTGCGCAGCCGCCGCCAGGCGCTGGGCGTCACGCCGGTCTATAAGCGCATCGACACCTGCGCGGCCGAGTTCGCTTCGCCGACCGCCTACATGTACTCGACCTACGAGCGCGGTCTGTTCGATAAGCCCGAGAACGAGGCGCAGCCGTCGGATCGCGAGAAGGTCGTTATTCTCGGCGGCGGCCCGAACCGCATCGGCCAGGGCATCGAGTTCGACTACTGCTGCTGTCATGCCTGCTTTGCGCTGACGCGCGCTGGCTATGAGACCATCATGGTCAACTGCAATCCCGAGACGGTTTCGACCGACTATGACACCTCGGATCGGTTGTACTTCGAGCCGCTGACCGCCGAGGACGTGCTGGAGATCATCCGCACGGAACAGACCAAAGGTACGGTGAAGGGCGTCATCGTGCAGTTCGGCGGCCAGACGCCGCTGAAGCTTGCCGCGGCGCTGGAAGCTGCTGGCGTGCCGATCCTCGGCACCTCGCCGGACGCGATCGATCTTGCCGAGGACCGCGACCGCTTCAAGGCGCTGATCGACGAGTTGGGCCTGAAGCAGGCCGACAGCGGCATTGCCCGTTCGCCGGCCGAAGCGCGCGCTGTCGCGGACGGCATCGGCTACCCGCTGATGATCCGCCCGTCGTACGTGCTGGGCGGCCGCGCCATGGAGATCGTGCACGACGGCTCCGATCTCGATCGTTACGTCGCGCGCCTGTCTGCGACGCTCGACCAGCCGTCGGAGCTGACGGTGTCCGACAAGCGTCCGCTGCTGATCGATCGCTATCTGTCAGGTGCGATCGAGGTCGACGTCGACTGCCTTTCCGATGGCAAGGACACGTTCATTTGCGGCGTCATGGAGCACATCGAAGAGGCGGGCATCCACTCCGGTGACTCGGCCTGCTCGCTGCCACCGCATTCGCTGGCGCCCGAACTGGTCGAGGAGCTGGGCCGCCAGGCGCGCGCCATGGCCCTGGCGCTCAATGTCGTTGGTCTGATGAACGTCCAGTTCGCCATCAAGGACGGCGACGTCTACGTGATTGAGGTCAATCCGCGCGCGTCCCGCACCGTACCGTTCGTTGCAAAGGTGATCGGCCAGCCGATTGCCTCGATTGCGGCGGAGGTGATGGCCGGACGTCCGTTGGCCAGCTTCAATCTAAAGCCGATGCAACTCGATCATATCGCGGTCAAGGAAGCCGTCTTCCCGTTTGCGCGCTTCCTGGGCGTCGATCCGATCCTTGGCCCGGAAATGCGCTCGACCGGCGAAGTGATGGGGCTCGACCGCGATTTTGCCATGGCCTTTGGCAAGAGCCAGTTGGCGGCGGGTCTGGCGCTGCCGACGCAGGGCACCTTGTTCGTGTCGGTCAAGGACGCGGACAAGGAAGGCATCCTGCCGGCGATCCAGGAGCTGTCGGCACTGGGCTTCCGTATCATCGCGACACGGGGTACGCGGCGGCATCTGGAAGAGCACGGCATCGCCTGCGAGCACATCAACAAGGTGCTCGAGGGGCGGCCGCACATCGTCGATTCGATGAAGAACGGCGAGGTCTCGATTGTATTCAATACAACCGAAGGTGCACGTGCACTTGCCGATTCCAAGGACATTCGGCGGACTGCCTTGCTGAATCACGTCCCATATTATACAACTCTTGCTGGTGCGATCGCAGCGACCAAGGCCATCAAGGCTCTGAAGTCGGACACTCTTTCGGTCGCACCGCTGCAAAGTTACGTCGGATAGGCTCGGTCCCGGGCTTATCCGCCCTCAGGCTTTGCGGTTGACGGGGCTGGCGATTTTTCCCGAAGTGGGTGAAACTGCGCACTGACGCCGGCGCTTTTTGCGCCGACGAGGAGACGTGACGATGGCGACTGAACGCGTGCCAATGACGATCGAGGGCTACAAGAAGCTCGAGGAGGATTTGCACCGCCTCAAATCCCAGGAACGGCCGCGCATCATTCAGGCGATCGCCGAAGCGCGGTCGCACGGCGATCTCAGCGAAAACGCCGAATATCACTCCGCCAAGGAAGCCCAGGGCATGAACGAGGCGCGGGTGGCGGAGCTTGAAGACAAGCTGTCGCGCGCTGAGGTCATCGATCCCAAAACGTTGTCCGGTGACACCGTGAAGTTCGGTGCAACCGTCAGCCTGGTCGACGAGGACACCGAAGAGAAGGTGAAATACAAGATCGTCGGCGAGCTTGA